>JADZFI010000394.1 GCA_020850025.1 Saprospiraceae bacterium | reverse complement strand
GCTGAACCTTAAACTGATTCTGGACAACAAACGCCTGTTGAGCGAAAAATCCGCTCTCAACTACCAGCAGGAGTTCCGAGAGATTTTCATGGAAATCACCGGCGGACTGGATCAAACCCAATGGGTGGATGCCTATAAGAAAATTGTCAACTGGGAAATGCGCGTGGATGCCAACCAGGCTTCTGGTGTAAGCGAAATCCTGTCGCAGCAAAAAGAACAGGCTAATACCGAGTTTTCCAAATTCGTCATCAAAAACTACTTCGACTGGGTGGACCGCACACAGGAAGTAGGCCCCATTATGTCGCACTCCATGATGCGGAAGCACATATTTCCGCACATTGGCAACGGTACACCCACCATCATGGTGCTGCTCGATAACCTGCGTTACGACCAGTGGAAAACCATTGAGCCTATTCTCAACGAACGGTTCCGGACGGAAAATGAAGGCTATTTCTTCAGCATTTTGCCCACCGCCACCCAATACAGCCGCAATGCCATTTTTGCCGGCATGATGCCTTCAGATATCGAGAAAAATTTCCCCGACAAGTGGAAAAATGACACAGATGATGGCGGAAAGAACCTGTTTGAAGACTTCTTCCTGGGCAAACAAATTGAGCGGTCGTTCCGAAAACCCGTCAAATGGGAATACGTAAAGGTTACTAATGTCAACCACGGAAAAGACCTGAACGACAACATTTTAAACTACCTGAACAACGACCTGACGGTCATCGTGTACAATTTCATCGACATGCTCTCGCATGCCCGCACCGAGATGGAAGTGCTCAAGGAGCTAGCCGGCGATGAACGCGCCTATCGCTCGCTCACGCGCTCCTGGTTCCTGCACTCACCGCTCTGGACGGCCCTGCAAAAGCTGGAAGGTCGCGATGTACAGTTGTTTGTCACTACCGATCACGGTACCATTCGCGTGCAAACCCCGTCCAAGGTGGTTGGCGACCGCGAAACCACCACTAATCTTCGCTACAAGGTTGGCCGGAATCTGCAATATGAGGCTCGCGATGTACTGGCCATCAAAGACCCGCTCAAGGCCGGGCTGCCACGCCCAAACATTAGCAGTACCTTCATTTTTGCCAAAGAGGATTACTTCTTCCTCTATCCCAACAATTACAATCATTACCACAATTACTACCGCAATACCTTCCAGCACGGCGGCATCAGCCTGGAAGAAATGATTTGTCCGGTGGTTCGTATGAGAAGCAAGTAGACTCGCAAGTCGCACCTCGTAAATAAAAAATCCCCCTCCGCATTGCTGCGGAAGAGGACATCCCAAAAACCGATTACTTCTTTATATCGGCGGCCAAAGTGGCCGTGATCAACTCATGAGTAGGGATGCTCCGGAGAGCAACGCATAGTGTTGTTTGTGAAATTCCGAGAATGAGGCAAGCAACAGCCCAAATTGGCGATTGTGTGATTTTCGGACGTGAATTTGTTCATGCAAAAGTAACGCCACTTTCGTTTTTTTAGCATATCCGGAACCTGTGTTGAAAAAAGATTTTTTACAGTTACTGCCTGGTTCAGACCCTGCTTTATCGCTTGAAAAAAAGTGCTGATTAGTTGATTTCCAAATCATTATTAAGTGTTTCAAGCCGTTCTTCCAGCCTGGAATGTGCCTCATTAAAGTGCAAAATCTGGGTCTCTTCATTGGCCAGCAGCGCATCAATTTCTCCAAAATTGTCAGCAATCCGACCCTTTATGGTGCGCACATAACCTCTGAGCTTGGTCTCCAGTTCGGCCTGCATCTGCATTCTGCCCTTCCCGATTTCTGCCTCATAGCCTTTAACGATCTTGCTGCGCTGGGCTCTTGCCGTAAATCCGGCAAACAACATCCCAATTCCGGTCAGCAATCCACCGGTAACATCGAAGACGGTCATTTTGGTTACGCCTGCCAGTACCAGTCCAATAATGGCGGCGCCACTTCCGGCAGCAATGCTGGGAGAAACGGTAGTGTTTTCCGGAAAAAGTTTGCCATCATTGAAGCTTTCAGAGCGGGTCATAAACCGGGCGAAAGCTTCCTGCAACTCTTTCATGACGGTAGCCCGTTTTTCGGAGATCGTTTCAAATATGTAGGAATCGCTCTTTACCACAGTGTCGGCAGCGCGTATTTTCAGGTCGATCATTTTGGCCATCTGCTGCACGGAATCCGCCAGATCTACCACGCCATCGTTTAGTTTGCTGCGCAGTTCGGCGTTGAGTTGCAGCTCAAGCTGCTTGGTCAGGCTGTTCAGCCAATCGGTAATGCTTGCCTGCTTGCTGAACAAACCCATTACCGAACGTTTTAGCAAGGCCGGGAAGGAAAGTCCGGCTGACAGTTCCTGCCCGATGCCGCGGGTTATGCGATCGTAACCATTCAGCAGGTTTTCAATCAGCAAATCAACATGGTGATTCGATTTTTTCTCCTGGTTGTCCAGCGTTTGGGCAATATCACGCCGGAATTCAGTGTCTAGTCTGAACTGCTCAGCACGGGTGTCGAGATCGGCACGGAGCCGGTCCAGGATATGTCGGGAGGTGGACAGATTATTTTTCAGTTTCAAGGCGGCGCCTCTGCCCCCGGTAACATGTGTCCGGATGTAATCGCGCACAGCCGAGAAATTGCTCTGATCAAAACGCCCCTCCAGTTCTGCCTTGGCACTGGTGGCGTAGATAACCGGCTCCTCCATGCCTTTTTTAAGCGCATATTCGTACAAGCCACGTTCGTTCACCATGAGGTCTTCGGCCGACAGCAGGTCTTTCTGCTGCAGGACGAAGATGATCTTCTTGTGCCAGTCGCGGTGAATAAAATCAAAAAAATCCCAGGCCGATTGCCGGTAGGGGTTCTTGGCTTCAAACACAAAAATGACCAGATCGCTGGCGGGTATAAATCGTTCGGTAATTTCCTGGTGATGGGCAACAATGCTGTTGGTACCAGGGGTATCCACAATGGCAATGTCCTTTAGAATATCAACAGGCAGATACAGCTTCTTCAGGAAGGGATTCACCACCACAGTTTCTTCCTTTTCGCCGTAAAGGATTTGCTGAACGGTATCTGTCATGGGTTGCGGCGCAACGGCGCAAATTTCCCGGCCGGATTCAAGCAAGGCATTGACGAAGCTGCTTTTGCCGGCTTTTACCTCCCCGACAATCACGAACATAAAGGGTTCCGACATACGGTTGCGCAGTTCGCCCACCATGGTGGCCAATTCCTTATGTCCAATGTCCTGGCTGAGTTGCTGAAGGTCTTTCACCAGGTCTTCGCATTGGGCGCGAAGGGCTAGGGTTCGTTGGTTCAGAATCATGCGTCAAACATAGGAAAATTCCAAAAATCAGATTGTGGACATTTAGACATTTGGACGGTTTGACAATGGACGTTGGGCTTGGGCTCGATTGAGCTTGAATGCTCTGTATACCCCGAGCGCAAGTCCAACGTGCATTGTCCAACCGTCAATTGTCCATTGTCTTTTGAACTGTTAATAAATTTAGCTGTTAAGTATTTTACGGCCGGATTTTGTGGCAGTTGCCAAATCTTCTGCTGTAGAACAGGCTAATTTATCGAATATAGTTAACTCAGAGTGGTTTTTCACGAGGCCTATTTTCAATCATCATGAAATCAAGTCTTACATCACTCAAATCATCAAAATCACGCTAATCACAGTAATTGTCACCAAACTCACATTATACTATGCTTACCAAAACTACTTTCTTTCTCTCTACCCTTGCACTATGCTTTTGCCTGAGTACTTCCCTTCAGGCTCAAAGTGGAAAACCTAAACGGGAGGTGGGTCTTCAGTTTAGTTCTCTGAACTTTAATGACGGCGCTTTTGGCGGATTTTACAAAAAGGAATTGAGCGCCGGGACGTATCGGCGTATTCGTTTCGCTTCCGGTAGTATTGATCTGGCACTTCGTGAGGATGTAACAGATTTTCATCTCAATCTGGCATTAGCCATTGGTCGGGAAAAACGCAAAGCGCTGGACAGCAAACTTGATTTTTACCAGGGGCCGGAATTCAGTTTCAATTTAGCGGCAGCGACCGTAGGAGACGACGACATGGTTTTGCAAATCACCCCTTCCTTTGGCTGGGTATTCGGGTTGCAGCACAGCTTCAATGAGCGCTGGGCCATCAATATCGAAACCATCCCGGGAGTGTATGTGTCAGCTGACATCAACAATGCTACCGGATTGGATTCAGAAGGACTTTACTTCGGTGTTGGAGGCTCCAACTATGTAAATCTTGGTATCGTACGTAAGTTCTGAGGATAATTTCACCACTGTCGGGGTGGCTGCTGGCTGCCCTGACAGTACTTTCCACAAGCGCTAAAACTCCAATATAAACCTTGCGCCGCCTCCTGCTGCGGTACTTACGCGAATATCCCCGCCATGCAGTTGCATGATTTGTTTGGAAATGCTGAGTCCGACCCCGGTTCCGGCGGGTTTGGTGGTGAAGAACGGGATGAATACCTCATCCAGTAATTCTGAAGCGATGCCCGGACCGTTGTCTTCCACTTCAATAAATGGCTTGCCTTTGGCATCAGCCCCGGCTCTAAGGGTTATTCTTGGGGTTGAATCGCCGCTTTTTCCGGAGGAAACCAGCGCTTCACGCGCATTTTTCACTAAATTGATCAACACCATCTCCAACTGGCCGGTGTCGGCCTGAATACGGAGATCCTCAGGCTGCACGAAATATTCCAGGAGAATTTTTTGGTCACGAAGCTCCGGAGTTGTAAGCTGCACCACTCTCTCCAGCAAATGCCTGACGGCAAACTCCTCCATCCTGGGCGTCGGGATGGCACTGAAGGAGCGATAGGCTTCCACAAAATTCATCAGTCCTCGACTTCTTGACGCCACCACCTCAAGCGCTTCGGTGAGGTCGGCCGTGGCCGGGGATTCGCCCAGATCGTGCTTTAAAATGTCCTGAGCAGTTTCTACCAGTGACACTATGGGTGTAACGGAATTCATGATCTCGTGGCGCAGCACACGGGTCAGGTTGCGCCAGGCATCTACCTCTTTACGTTGCAGCTCCGGGTGAATGTTTTGCAGGGTGATCAAACGCACGGCGCGGCCCTGGAGGCTCAGACTAACGCCCTGTACCGCCAGTTGCCGGCCCGATTCCGGCTGGTACAGCATTTTGCCTTTAGACCGGAGTTGTTGAACGAACTGTATCAGCGCCTTGTGTCTTTCCGGCAGATCGTGCAGATGATGCAACCGGTATACCCCCAGCAGTTGAAAAGCGGCGCTGTTGGAAACCAGCACACCTGCCTGTGCATCGAACACCAAAATGCCCGCGCTAAGGTGCTGCACGATGGTATTAAGGAAAAGCAGGTTGGCTTCTTTCTCCGCCCGGGTTTGCCTGAAAGCTTCCAGTACCTCATTGAACTGACGATTTACTTCTGCGAAGGAATCGCCCTTGTCCTTACTGGAGGCGAACCGGATGGCAAAATCCGAGTACCGTACGCTCTCAAAAAAACGCGCCAGGCGGCGGTTGGTATCGTTGACGTACCGGTACAGGCTAAAGGCCACTCCTGATGCAACTATTCCCATCAGGAACGCTAATCCAAATTGGGGTTTAGGCCATAAGGCTGCTGCTACCGCGCCAGTAATGGACAGCGATAGCAGCAGGATGCGCCAAAAAAAGGACACGGAAAAGGAACGGACTAAGGCCATAAGAGCATGTTTGGATTTCGGTCAATCGCATTTTTCTGACCAGAAGTCGCCAAGGTAGGATTGCGGCATGAATCCGGTTTTGTTCATGGAAATATCCCAAAGCAACACTTTTTTCCCATCTTCCTTGATGTACAAGGTGGCAGTTCCACTGATATATCCGGAGAAAGGGCGAGGGGTGCCGCCTGGTGAAGGTAAATTTCCTGAAAAAGTAAATTCCGGGAGTTGCAGTTTGCCGTCGGCCGTTAAATGGCCATTAAGCTTATAATATGGCCATAAGAACGGGAAGAACTGCACAGAAAAATCAAAACCAGCGTTGCCGGGCGGTCCTACTGCAATGCTGCATTCGGAATCGTTTTCATCGTGGTAATATCCTTCAATATCTGACATCTGTTCAATTGGGGTTTGAATACCGAGGGGTGAATCGCACGGGGCGCCTATCACTTTTTGTCCGGCATATACCGTGGAATCCGGCGCCGTGCGAATAGCAAAGTCAGAAATGGTTAATTCAGTAAAATCCGTGCTGCAGGTTAACCTGATCCAGCCGTAATAATATTGGTTAGCGCTATTTTCTATCCGAAAAGCCAGATATCGGTTCTTTTGCCCGAAGAAATCGCCACCTCCTGAATTTACGGTATTGAGCAGCTGCCCGGACGCCTTCCAATACAATGAACTTGTATTCACT
>JADZFI010000393.1 GCA_020850025.1 Saprospiraceae bacterium | reverse complement strand
CGCCCATGGTTTTATTGATGCCCACTTCCCGAAAGCGCAACTGAGCCTTTGCCGTAGACAGATTCATATAGTTGAAACAGGCAATCAGCAACACCGCCAGGGCCAAAATGCCCAAAATGGTCACTTGTTTGGGGTCTCCCAGCCGGTCGCAATAGCTGTTCTGAATATGGGAGGAAAACAGATGCACATCCCGGAGCGGCTGAAGCCAGAGCCCGAAGCGCTGGTCTTCTTTGGCCACATTTTTGTCCAGCAGGGCTGTCATCTGGACTTCTATGTCGGCACGTTTGGTTTCCGGCCGGAGCAGGATCCAGGTTTCAAAACTGGCATTGCTCCATACCAGGCGGTTGTTGGCCCATTTAATGGTTTGAAAAGAGCCCAGCACCTTGGGATCCAGCGAAGAATTGCCCGGGAAATCTTCAAACACGGCCTTGATTTCCAGTGGATTCAATTGATCCACTCGGATGGTCTGTCCAATTACGTGCTCTGTTCCGAAATAGCGCAGGGCAGTAGATCTGCTGATCGCGGCTGTATTGGGTTGGATTAAAGCGCTGTGCAGATCGCCGGAAACGGCTTTTACATCAAAAATGACGAAAAAACCCGGATCAGCCCAGTACAGTCTGTCTTCTGTTATCCGGCGTTCAGCAGCCTGGATAAAGGCAGTTCTGCCAAACTCGTGTTTCAGCAATCGGGCATATTGCTCCACCCCGGTAATAGCCTCCTTCATGGCCGGACCAACTACGTTGGGCACATTGGCCAGCACTTCCGGTTGGGCGGGATCCCAAAAAGCATTTAAGGTAGCCCGGTAAATCCGGTCTGCCTTGCTGTGGTACCGATCGAACAACCACTCCTGTTTAACGTGCAAAAACAGCAACAAAGAAACAGCCAGCCCCAACGCCAGTCCAAAAACGTTCAGGCCGGTAAACAAAGGCTGCTTGAGCAGATTGCGGAGGGAGAGTTTAAGATAGTTCTGAATCATAGCTTGGGTTTACTATTTATGGTTGGGTGAGCGGAGGTTTTCTTCACCGCAGAGGCGCGGAGGCGCAGAGTGCTTGATAGTCAAATAGTTAATCCTCCGCGCCTCCGCGCCTCTGCGGTGAAAAACCTACTCGCTTCTCAACGATTTCACCGGATTTTCCAATGCCGCTTTGATGCTTTGATAACTCACCGTGAGGAATGCAACAGCGATAGCAAATAAACCAACCAGCGGAAAAATCCACCAGGGGATAGCTATGTGGTAGGCAAATTCCGCCAGCCACTGCTGCATGAAATAATAGGAGAGGGGAGACGCGATCAGCAGGGCGATCAGCACCATTTTCAAAAAATCCACGCTGAGCAGGCCCACCACCGAGGTAATGCTGGCGCCCAGGGTTTTGCGGATGCCGATCTCTTTGGTGCGCTGGGCCGCCGCAAAAGCAGCCAGACCAAACAATCCTAGACAGGAGATGCACAAGGCGAGGCTGGTAAACAGGCCTGTGAGCTGTGCAACCCGGGCTTCGGAGGTATAAAGCTCATTGTACATCTCATCCAGGAACTCGTATTTGAATGTCCTGTTCGGATAGATTTTCTGGTAAAATTGCTGCGCTGCCTCAATGGCCCGGGCCGCCTGTGCGCCGGTAGTTTTTACGTGCATTACATAAAAACCCGGGAAGGAGGAAAAGACCATGGGCACAATGCGGTTGTGCAGCGATTGAAAATGAAAATCCTTGCAAACGCCCACTATGGTGCCGCGATAGCCGCCATGCTGCATCCATTTGCCCACTGGAGAGCCCTGGAACTGCATCATTTTTACCGCCGATTCGTTCAGTACAAAGGCCAGGGAATCGGTAGTTCCCGGCTTGAACCACCGACCTTCCGATAGCTCCAGGTTGAAAAATGCTGGAAATTCCGAATCAACATTAAGCTGCCACAAGTCGGAAGGCTGCTCGGGAGTTTTACCCTCCCAGTCGTCGCCACTGCACTGACTGCCCAGGTTTACAAAAGCATTGTCGCTGCAGGTAATGTCCAACACGCCGGGCTGTTGCAACAGTTCTGCCTTGAGCTGGGCCGCTTTTTCATCCGGCGAATAGAACATGAAGGTATGTTCCCGGTCGAAGCCCAGTTTTTTCTCCTGGGTAAACTGCAATTGCTTATAAATGAGCACCGAACAAAGGCCCAGGCCGATGGAAAACACGAACTGACTGGTGACCAGCGATTTTCTGAGCCAGTGGGAACCGGAGCCCGGCACCTCACCCTTGAGGGCGGTAACGGGTTTGAACCGACTCATCTGGATGGCCGGTTGCAAGCCGCTGGCCAGCCAGGCTAACAGGGCCGTTCCGCCGAAAATAGCCAGGGTTTGCGCGCCGAACAGTTGACTCAGGGTAAAAGATTTGCCGCCTATTTTTTCAAAAACCGGCAATCCGGTGTATGCCAGCACTGCGGCTAAAAGGGTGGCGGACATTACGGTAATGCCGGACTCAAGCATTGATTGGCCAAACAAGTGCCCCTTGCTCGCCCCAATGGCCTGTCGTATGCCCACCATGCGCGCGCGCCCAACCGTGCGTGCGGTGGTGAGGTTCACATAATTGATGCAAGCAATGAGCAATACCAAAAGTCCGATCAGACCCACTACCCGAACCGTAGTCAGACTTCCGTAACTACCCCAACGCATAAATCCGGAGTAAAAATGAATGTCGCGCACGTTCTGCAGGGCGTAATAAAACGCTTCATCGCCGCTGCGGTCCTTGCCTGCTATGGCAGAAAGCTGTTCGGCCACTTTCACCGGGTCGGCATCAGGCCTGAGCAGTACCCAGGTGGGGAAGTTGATCTGCCCCCAGCGGAAAGCATTTTGAGGATTTCGGTGGAATTTTAGTGCATTGGTTTCCCAGGATAAAAGGGCATCGAATCGAACGCTGGAGTTGGTAGGCAGATCCTTCAGCACTGCGCCCACCTGAAAATCGCCCTGGGTGGGGTGGTGCACAGTGGCGCCGAGATCCGGGATTTTTCCAAATAACCGGATGGCCGAAGACTCGGTTAATACAAGATTGGAAGGGTGGGAGAGCGCGGTTTGGGCATTTCCCAGCAGGAAAGGATATGGAAAGATCTGGAAAAAGCCCTGTTCTGCCATCATGACATCTTCCAGTTCAGTCAGGTTCGGACCCACCATAAATGTCTGAGGCGCAAGATTCCAGGTTCGCACGATCTGGTCGATGCCCGGAACCGTATTGCGCGCTTCCTCCGCCAAAGGCGCCGAACAGGCGGAAGTGTATTCCCGATCTTCTCCAAACTTCCAGTTGGTAAGCACCCGGTAAATGCGCTCGCCATTGGGGTGCATGTGGTCGTACGTCAGCTCATCTCCTGCCCAAAGAAACATAAACACGGCCGCCGCCATACCAATCGCCAACCCGGTCATGTTAAGCAGTGTGTAAAACCGGTCGCGCCAGAGTAAACGAATGGAAGTTTTGATGAGGTTCTGAATCATAGCTTAGTTGT
>JADZFI010000392.1 GCA_020850025.1 Saprospiraceae bacterium | reverse complement strand
TCTTCGGTTCGAATGGGTTCAATTTGACAGCTTAGCTGCCGGTATTCGAAAATGGCGCTGGCGAGGTCGTACCAGCTTGCCACACCCTCGTTTGCATAATGCCACAAACCGGATATCTGCGACATGGGTATTTTCCCTGATTCAACCTGTTGATAAATGTGGAGTACCGCCTGAGCCAGATCGGCAGCGTAAGTGGGGGAGCCTATCTGATCCCATACCACGCGTATGGAGGAGCGCTCAGCGCCCAGCCGGAGCATCGTTTTTGCAAAATTATGTCCGAATTCCGAATACACCCATGACGTGCGAAGCACCATGGTAAGGGATGGATGATATTTCAAAGCCGCCAATTCGCCCTGGTACTTGGTTTTGGCATACACACCTTTGGGATGCACCGGATCCGTTTCGAGAAATGGGGTGTTGCCCTTGCTGTGATACACGTAATCAGTGCTGAAGTGAACGAATGGAACCTGGTTCGCGGCACATGCCATGGCAAGGTTCTTTACCCCCACGACATTGACCTTTCTGGCCATTTGAGGCTCACTTTCTGCTTTGTCTACAGCAGTGTAGGCGGCACAGTTAATGACCCATAATTTTTTGGGGGAGCCAGCCAGTGAAGCTATCAGTTGTTGGACCTCGCGAGCCCTGGTTATATCCAGTGCTTCGAAACCTTTAAACACAAATTCGGTGTCCGGCATCGATCCGGCTAATTTTTGAAAACATCGGCCGAGTTGGCCATTGGCGCCTGTTACAAGTATCATAAACGGAATTTGTCGGGCAAAGGTCAAAGGCTCCTTTGCCAAAAGCACAAAATCACTAACAAGCTCCGAATGTTTGTGGATTTTTATGCACAACTTTGCTTTTGGGAGGCGCCGCAAAGTGGTGTCGAACAGATCGGCTATGTAAGAGCAGGAACGTCAAACGAAAATATAAATCGGCGGCTAAACCCGCCGGTACGGTAAATTTCGGCGGCTAAACCCGCCGGTATGGTAGATGCTTTGAACCATTTAATTCGATTCCGTAAATGCTCCTTTCCTTACCCGTTTCACCATTAACCATCATTCAGCACCACCCCGGAGCGAGTCGGAACATACGATTGTTTATCAAACGCGACGACCTCCTGCATCCGGACATTCAAGGCAGCAAGGCGCGCAAACTGGCGCCTTTGCTGGAACGGGTTAAAACCAGCCATCCAGGTGGAATAGTTACGTTTGGCGGGGCATTTTCCAATCATCTGCATGCGGTGGCGGTGGCCGGACGTTTATTTCAGATACCCACCACGGGTATCATCCGGGGTAGCTACGTTGACCTAGAAAATCCTACCCTGAAAGCTTGCCGGGAAAATGGCATGCAACTGAAGCCTATGGCCAAAACAGCCTACCAGGCTGCTAAAAAGGAAGGGTGGAAAAGCCTGAAGGAGGTCTTTCCTGATACCTGGTTGTTACCAGAAGGCGGTAATACCCCTGATGGCGTAAAGGCATGTATGAGCATATCTGCCGAGATCATTGAGCAGTTGCCGCCTGATTTGAATGGGAATCCGCTGGTCGTTTGTATCCCGGCTGGAACCGGATGTACCGCTGCCGGAGTAGCAGCCGGCATATCGGAGTCGGTTGGTGAGACATGGGTTTTTCCCGTTAGCGAGGATGATCTTGATCTTCACACCATCCTCTCTTTGCTTCCTGAATCGTTGGATAGGGTCGGCCGCATCCGGTGGATACCTGATTACATCTCCGGGGGCTTTGCCAAATATAGGGGAGAGGTGATGGAATTTACCCGTAAGTTCTATCAACAAACCGGCATCCTACCTGATCCGATATATACCGCCAAGATGTTGATGGGCATATACGATTTGCTGGGAAAAGGGGCATTTGCAGAAGGAAGCACTGTGGTAGCCCTCCACACCGGTGGACAGCAGGGTTGGGATGGATTTGCGTACAGGTATGGCGAGCGCGCAATTGTTTAAATTATATGAAAAAAAACAGGCAATAGGTTTAACAAAATTTCACGACAGAATTTGTTTGAAATGCCGGGGTTGTTTTTTTGAGAATACGGTAATAATGGTATGGTTTTTTATTTTAAGGCAGATTTTAAAAGGATACGGCAATTTTGGATAAAATGAGATCCATTTAAAAAGTTTTATCTTTTTTTTGAATCTCTGTAAAAAAGCAAAACAAATTAGTTTATTTTTGAGTACTCAAACACGTTCAAAAAAACTTTTACACTGTGGAAAATTAACCTTGACTTAACTTTAAAATTCTGAAAACACCTGTTTTCAGAAGCCCCCAACAGGCGCCGCCGTTAAGCTAAAGTAATGCTTATCAATCGTTAACCACCATTGAGCTTATCGCGGAAATCGGTGTTGATAACTAAAACCCAATGTGGATAAATCAATTAGTTTTCCACTTTATCCACATCCAGATCCGGGGTTTTCCACATAAATCCGGCCACACGGAATGTTTCAAAAAGCAGATTCAGGCAGTAAGCGTTAGGTTTGCACTCAGGTTTCCACACTAAGGTCATGAACGAATCCAGTAATTTTTCAAAAGGCAATCCCCAGGGCGGACAGGATCGTCGGCGACGCAACCCGTCGAATCAGGAAGGACTGTCGAATTTTGTATTCGGCAAAGTACAGCCTCAGGCAATCCCACTGGAGGAGGCGGTCCTGGGCGCCCTCATGCTCGATCGTGAAGCCCTGCCTCTGGTGATGGACATCCTTCGCCCGGAGAGTTTTTATCTTGAAGGTCACCAGCATATCTATCGCGCCGTGGTCAGGCTCTTTGAGCGTTCCAACCCGGTTGATTTGCTTACCGTTACCGAGGAGTTGAAAAAAGCTGGCGAACTGGATAAAATTGGCGGCGGCTACTACCTGGTTGAACTCACCAACCGCGTTGCCTCTGCCGCCAATATTGAGTACCACGCCCGTATCATTGCCCAAAAACACATCCAGCGGGAACTCATCAACGTAAGCACACGCACCATCCGCGATGCCTACGAAGACACCACCGACGTATTCAATCTGCTCGATGAAGCTGAAAAAGGGTTGTTTGCCATCACTCAGAACAACCTGAGTCGCTCCTACGAAAGTATGGGTACGCTGAGCAGCAAGGTGCTCAAGCAAATTGAAGAACTCTCCAAAACAGCCGACGGCCTCACCGGTGTGCCCACCGGTTTTACCGACCTCGACCGACTCACCTCCGGCTGGCAGCCTTCGGATTTGATCATTGTGGCGGCGAGGCCCGGCATGGGAAAAACTTCAATGGTTTTGGCCATAGCCCTGAACGCCTCGCGCGACTTTAACAAAGGGGTAGCGCTGTTCTCTCTGGAGATGGCCTCCACTCAGCTGGTGCAACGTCTGATTTCCATGGAATCGGAAATTCCGGCTACCAAATTCCGCAACGGCAAGCTCGAAGACTACGAATGGCAAATGCTGCAAAGCACGGTGGAGCGCCTCAATTCCGTACCCATTTTCATTGACGACACCCCTGGCATCAACATCTTCGAACTCCGGGCCAAGTGTCGCCGTTTGAAAATGCAGCACGACATACAGATGGTCATTATTGACTACCTGCAGCTTATGACCGGCTCAACAGAGGGCAACCGGGGCGGCAACCGCGAACAGGAGATTGGCAGTATTTCACGAGCACTGAAATCGCTGGCCAAGGAGCTTAACGTGCCGGTGATCGCTCTTTCACAGCTCAGTCGCGCCGTGGAAGTGCGTGGCGGCAGTAAACGTCCGCAGTTGAGTGATTTGAGAGAGTCTGGCTGTCTCACCGGCGACACCCTTCTGGTGGATGCTGAAACAGGTCGCCGGGTGACCATCCAGGAACTTGCTGAACGTTCCCACCAGGCGCCATTTTCGTCACTGGGCATGGATGGTCAGCTGAAAGTGGGGGCTCAAAACCTGGTTAAGGCCTTTTATTCCGGACAAAAACAGGTATTTGAAATCAAAACACATTCCGGGAGAAGTATTAAAGCCAGTGCCAACCACCCCTTTTATATGCTGAATGGCTGGACGCCTCTGGAGGAGCTGAAGGTGGGCGACCGCATTGCGACACCGCGCAATATCAAGGTTGCTCAGCCGTCCAACCCACTTTCAAAAACAGAACTGATATTGCTGGCTCATCTGATTGGTGATGGCTGTATTCTACCCAAGTCGCCCTATCATTATACCAGCGCCGATACCGCAAACATAGAAGTGGTAAATAGATGTGCCCACGAACTGTTTGGTATAAATGGACGGGTAGTAGCTCAAGACAACTGGTGGCATACCTATCTGACCTCGCCTTACCGTCTTACACACGGTAAAAAACATCCCATTACCACTTGGTATGAGTCGATGGGATTGGATCGGGTGCGCTCTTTTGACAAACGACTTCCGGAGTCGCTGTTTTTATGCGATGAACGGCATATAGCCCTCTTTTTGCACCATTTGTGGGCCACAGATGGCAATATCAGCTGGAAATCTACCGCAGAAGGCCGAAATCCTTCATTGGCCATCTACTACAGCACTACCAGCCCTGTACTGGCGGAGCAGGTGCAGCACCTGTTGTTGCGCCTTGGCATCCAGTCCAGTATCAGAACTACGAAAAAAGGGAATTACCGCCCGAGTTTCAACATCTGGATTGAGGGCAAGGAGCATCAGACAACATTCCTTAACCTGGTAGGTTGTTTTGGAGAAAGAGGCCGGAGTATTCCAACAATGCAGCTCGCTCTGGAGGCCATAGACGGCAATCCCAACAATGATACCATTCCGAAGGAAGCCTGGAAATCCGTCATTGAAAAGGCAAGGATTGAGTCTGGACTTTCCCGTCGTGCATTCTCCATGCAACTTGAGACGGCCTATTCAGGCAGTTCGCTGCTAAAAAGCGGCATCTCCCGGAACAGAATGCAGCGTATTGAACAATTTTTGCCAGACGAAGAAATATCCAATCTGGCCAATGGAGATATATACTGGGATAAGATCAAGTCCATCACCCCGCTTGGGGTAGAGGATGTGTATGATGCCACCGTACTGGAAGTACACAACTTTGTAGCCAACGACTTCATTGTACACAACAGTATCGAGCAAGATGCCGACATCGTATCCTTCATCTATCGTCCTGAATACTACCAAATTCTGGAGGATGAAAACGGTCAAAGTCTGAAAGGAATTGCGGAATTCATCATCGCCAAGCACCGTAATGGCGCCCTGGACACCGTTCGACTGAAATTTACCGACACCTTTGCCAAGTTCAGCAATCTGGACGATCCGTCCTTTGCCGGCTTGCAGGAGCCGCTTTCAGGGCCTTTCCAGTCCAGTGTGATCACCCGGCAGTCGAGGATGAATGATGAGGATATACCTTTCTAAGGTTTGAGGGGTTTGATGTATCGGCGGGTCAGCCGCCGATGTTTGATGGGTTTGATGTACCGGCGGGTTTAGCCGCCGATGTGTGAAGGGTTTGAGGGGTTTACGTAGGGGCGACCCTTGTGGTCGCCCGGTTTGAAGTGATTATACACGAATAACCCCCGTCCGGTGGGTACCGGGCGGGGGTTATAAATGGCATGCAAGAAAGAATCAGGTTGCCGGGAGGTTTTGAGGAAAAATCAGTCGATATTTTTCTTTTCGGCCTCGCGCATTCCCTGGCGAATTTCGTCTTCTACCGAGTTCTTGGCGCTGTTAAACTCGCGGATGCCACGGCCGAGGCCGCGCATGAGTTCCGGAATTTTTTTACCGCCGAACAACAGCAGCACTACCAGAAAAATCAGGATCAGTTCCGAACCGCCGAGGTTGCCAAGAAACAAAAACGTAGCAGTCATAGTCGTTGAATTTAAAAGTGGAAGAAACGGATGCAGGCATCCGACTTGCCTTTGACCGACAAGGCAGCGCAAAGTTACATCCGACATTTCGCAATTCCTGTGAATGATATGCAATTTAACCGAAGGTCAGGGCGGATTCTCTGGTGCTTGAACCTTTTTTTGTTCGAAAGCTTTGCACTATCTCTTTCTTTGCATTCTTTTTGACTCAAAAATTGCTCATTATCCATGAAGATTACCGAAATTCTGGCTGTGCTGGAAGCTATTGCTCCACCCTATCTGCAGGAATCCTACGACAATGCCGGACTGATCGTCGGCGATCCGCAGGCCGAAGTAACCGGGGTGCTGTGCTGCCTGGATTCTACCGAAGCTATCGTGGATGAAGCTATTGAAAAGGGCTGTAATCTTGTGGTAGCTCACCATCCCATTGTATTTAAAGGGTTGAAACGTTTGAATGGCGCCAATTATGTGGAGCGCACCGTTATCAAGGCCATTAGAAGCGGAGTGGCCATTTATGCCATTCATACCAACCTTGACAATGTATTCAGAAACGGCGTAAACAGTAAGATTGCCGAAAAGCTGGGCTTGATCCAAACCCGAATATTGGCGCCCAAGGCAGGCGATTTACAGATTGGCGCAGGTTTGATCGGTCAACTGCCAGCTCCGGTGCCGGAAGCGGATTTTCTGCGTCAACTCAAAAAAAACTTGAATACCGCTTGTGTCAGGCATACCTCTTTGCTACAACGCGACATCAGCACAGTGGCAGTTTGTGGCGGGGCCGGAAGTTTCCTGCTCCAGGAAGCCTTAAAGCAGGGCGCTGATTGTTTTGTAAGTGCCGACTTCAAGTACCATGAGTTTTTCGATGCGGAAGGCCGGCTCGTCATTGCAGATGTCGGGCATTTTGAAAGCGAACAATACACTATTGAACTTTTATTCGAGGTTTTACAAGAAAAATTCCCTACTTTTGCGCTCCATTTGACCAGCCTCAATACCAATCCGGTTTTTTATGCCTGAAAAGCATTGAGAATCAACTCAATAACCTCTCACTCATTCAATTTATAGAATGGCCGTAGAAGCATCCATTGCCGACAAACTCAAAATGCTGTGGAACTTACAGCAGATCGATTCACAACTCGATGAAATCCAAATCCTGAAAGGGGAGCTTCCTATGGAAGTGGCAGATTTGGAGGACGAGATAGCGGGTTTGGACACTCGCATCAAAAAAATGAAGGCTGTGCTCAAGGAAAGCGAGCAGGAGATTGCAAAAATGCAAGCTCTGGCTAAGGATTCCGATGCCAACATCAAACGATATCAAAAACAGCTCGACGAGGTAAAAAACAACCGCGAGTACGAAGCACTTCAAAAGGAAATTGAACTGGCCAAACTGGACATTCAATTGTCTGAAAAGCGTGTTCGCGAGGCTAAAGCAGGGCTGGAAAGCAAAAAGGAGAGCTTACTGGTAGCAGAAGCCAAATTCGAAGCCAAACAGAAAGAACTGGAGGCTAAAAAAGTGGAATTGCAGGGTGTAATTGAAAAGACAGAGGGTGAAGAAAAACGCTTGCACAAACAAAGCGAAAAGGCCCGTGAAGGTATCGAAGCCCGTCTTCTGAATGCTTACGACAAAACACGGCGCACCTACCGCAATGGCGTTGCTGTGGCCACGGTTGAGCGCAATTCCTGCGGTGGATGTTTCAACAACGTTCCTCCACAGATACATCTTGAAATCGGGCTGCACAAACGCGTAATTGCCTGTGAGCACTGCGGTCGTATCCTGGTGGATCAATCCATCGCTGCTCCTGAATCCGTAGAAGTATAAAATTATCTGATAGCGGAAAAAGCCTGGCGCATCCATATGATGTGGCAGGCTTTTTTGTTTGGAGAAAAGGACTTAGTAATGCAATCACCCGGAAGCATGCGATCTGGTGAAAAGGCTGATTTATCTTCCCATCCACTTGCTTGGCCAACTTTGCACAATACTCCCTGAGCTATCGGCGAACAAAAAAATAAAAATTTATATTTGCTAAATCGTTGATTATCAATTGTTTTGAAAATTGATAACATAACCCAGGTAACGAATGGCATACGTTTTGGCATATAGACGACATCCGCGGTTTGGTATCTGCCGCCGACAAACATCTGCCAAACAATATGCATTCTACTCCCCCCTCTTGCACCTGTCCGGCACCACCCGGAGCAGCAGCTACATTTTCCCTCCCTGTTCAGGCATCCTTGAAATCAACCTATGCAACGGGTTTTTTGCCCCCCCCCTCATTTGCATAAGGCAAGGCTTTATCCACTCTTCTTAACTGCTTAGAAAAAACAGAGCTGCACGACGCAACCTTTGCCTGCATCCTTCGTCACAATTTTGGAGGAAAAAATGTTAATGCACTTGACGTTCCAGCAATTCGTCGTTACTTGCAATGTCTTTTTAATATCCAAGTCTCATGTTTCTCATGGAACGCCCGTTTCGCCTTTCCCTTGTACCTCTACTGCTCGCAAGTTTATTCTGCGGCTTGCCTTCCCTGCGGTCGCAGGATTTTGAGATCTATGACAATGTTGATCAACTTCAGGCACGCATTGAAAAAGCGGGAGATACAACCCTGGTAATCAACTTCTGGGCAACCTGGTGCAAGCCCTGTGTGGAAGAGCTTCCTTGTTTCGACGAATTACGTGAGCTGTATGGCGCTCAAAATATTCAGGTAGTATTGGTGAGCCTCGATTTTAAAAGTCAGTTAGAGAAAAAGTTCATTCCGTTTTTAAAACACCAGCAGTTGAAATCTGAAATAGCCTTAATGGCAGACCAGGATCTCAATACGTGGATTCCATTGATTTATGAAGACTGGGACGGAGCTATTCCGGCTACATTGGTGATCAAGGGGAAGAAACGCAGATTTAACCTGGGCAAATTTGAAAACCTTGAAGAATTAGAAACTTTTGTTCGTCCTTTCGTCACAGATTCAGCAGCTGTCTTCAGAATGAACAACCTTCTTGAACAGAGCCGGAAAAAATA
Organism: Saprospiraceae bacterium; assembly: GCA_020850025.1. Classification (GTDB taxonomy): domain Bacteria; phylum Bacteroidota; class Bacteroidia; order Chitinophagales; family Saprospiraceae; genus M3007. The sequence continues at coordinate 2,131 of JADZFI010000392.1, read as the reverse complement.
ACCCCCTGATATCCCCATCCGATTTTTCGCAACAGCAATCATACTCCCGCCTTCAAACGTCATTCAATTTTTAATTCTTTAATTCATGAGAACTCCCATAACCCTCCTTTCGGCACTAATCGCATGTTTGTTATTCGCCATAAGTTCCTCCACTCCCAAAGGTTATGCCGTAGGGGATGTCGCCGAGGACTTTACGCTAAAAAGTGTAACTGGTGAGTATGTTTCACTTTCTGACTACAAGGACGCCAAAGGGGTGATCGTTGTATTCACCTGCAATCACTGCCCGTTTGCACAACTGTACGAGCAAAGAATCATTGACCTCCATAAAAAATATGCTCCCCAAGGCTATCCGGTGGTAGCTATTAACCCTAATAGCCCACTTGTAGTGCCGGAAGATGGCTTCGATAAAATGCAGGAACGCGCCAACTCCAGGCACTACCCGTTCCCTTACCTGTTCGACGAGCACCAAACAGTTTTCCCTAAATTTGGCGCAACCCGTACCCCTCATGTGTTTTTGCTGGATGAAACCCGGGCCGTGCGCTACATCGGCTCCATAGACAACAATGCTGAAGCCCCCGGCCCAACCACACAACGCTACGTGGAAAATGCCATCGAAGCACTGATGCGTGGTGAAAGTCCCAGCCCTGCCAGTACAAAATCTGTTGGCTGTACCATCAAAAAGGCTCCTAAAGTAGTAACACCGGCGCCAACACAAAACATCACAGTACCTTCCCAGTCAAACACCTCTGAACAACCAGTAGTTACTTCCGGTACTAACCGGAATTAAAGGCGCCAGGTGGCACGAAGGCGCGAAGTCACAAAGACGCGAAAGTTAAAAGGGGTCAATTTATGCGCAAAGCGCATAAATTGACCCCTTTGTTTCTTAGTGACTTCGAGCCTTCGTGTCTTAGTGCCCCTTTGTGCCTTCTGCATCAGAAGGGTCTGGCCGGCCCAACCTTGGTGACTTCATCCGGTGGATTGAAGTACCAGCGCAACGTGGCCTCAATAGACCCATTATGCTGCCGACGAAGTCTTGTCAGCCCTATATCGTAGGAAAAACAAATAAAAAGCTTGTCAATTGCCTGAATACCCAGCGCAAAATCCAGGCTTTCCCCGGCGAAATTGGTGTCGCCACCGGCCCGGTAAGTCAAGCCGCCGTAAAATTTATTTCTAAGTAAAGCGCTCACATTGACCTCGGCATCAAATGGCGCTCCAACTGCGTAACGTAACAATACCTGAGGGGTTACCGCCAAATCATCAGTGGCATCAAGCTTAATGCCGCCCATGGCATTGATATGTTGAACTTCCCGGGAGAGCACATCTCCAAACTCGGCAAAATCAATGCTGTTGCTCACGATGCGTGGCAAGGCTACTCCGGCGTACCACTTTTCATTGTAGGCATTGTAATAAATTCCCGCACCAAAATTGGGTACAAATTTGCTTTTGGGGTCCAGCGGTATGCCCGGGTCGCCCTGATCAATGCTTACAATACGCTGATCTGCCCAGTTTTGACGGATATTTCGCATGCTGGCCTGCAACCCAACAGCCAATATCCCTCGTTCCAGTTGAATCCGGTAAGCATAAGCCACCTCAAACGTTAGATTGGTATTGATACCGATACTTTGACGCGAAATATTGCCGCCTATTCCTACTCTGTTGTTCAACAATGGCTGCATGTAGGACAGTGCCATGGCCTTGGGGGCTCCATCCATTCCCATCCACTGATTTCGGTATATGGCGGTCATGGTTGGCGACACAAAATTCCCGGCGTAAGCAGGGTTGTAGGCCAGTTTATTGAACATAAACTGGGTGTACATCTGCTCTTGTTGGGCACGAATGCCGCCGGCCAAAGCAAGAAAACTGAATAGCAGGAAGGTTTTTTTCATGGTAAAAGTGGTTTATCGTTGAATGAGCAGGAAGCCGGTGCGTGGTTCGGAAGCATCGCTCAGTTTTACCCGGAAAAAATAGGTGCCGGCAGGCAATTCTTCTTTGTTATAGGTTCCTTCCCAGTTATTCAGATAAGGTTTGGCATGGAAAACGACATCTCCCCACTGATTGTAAATGGTTACCTCCAGTTCTCCCGGACCTTCTCCCAGCGTGCATTGATCGGGAATTTTGAACTGATCGTTGA
>JADZFI010000391.1 GCA_020850025.1 Saprospiraceae bacterium | reverse complement strand
GGTAGTCCCAAGGAACTTACGTCCCAATGAAATAGCCAGAACAGCTATAGGAATAGAGGCCGACACCGTCAGGCCGGCTTTCAAGGCCAGGTATACGGGTGCTGCGCCGAAAAGGATACCGAAAAGGGAACCCAGGACAATGGCCCGGACGGTAAACTCCTTTACGGATACGTTTTCCGAAGCGATGTAAGGTTTAAAGTCTTGGTTTGCCATACGCAATTAAGAGGGTTGTGAGTGAGGCAACATCAATATTATGGTGCGCCGAAAGGTAGGCGAAATTTGAAAATCAACCCAACAGGCAATGAATTGATTTGCTTTATCGTAAATGTAAATACGCTCGAGCAAGTCCTCGTTCCGAACATCTTGCTACCTTTGCGCAAAATACTCCCAATTCGTATGCAAAAACTTGATTTTAGACGCTGTAATCCGATCCGCTGGATCACAATGATTGTCCTGTTCGCACTTTCTGTTCTACAATCAAATGCCCAGGACAAGCATTTTACGCAGTTTTATGCCTCTCCGCTCACCTTGAATCCGGCACTTACGGGTGCTATGGAGGGCAGCTACCGTGTGGGAGCCATTTACCGTGATCAGTGGAGAAAAGTACTGGAAAATCCAATCAAGACTTTTTCTATGGCCGCCGATCTGCGTTTCGATGCCAATCGCCGGCGAAGCACAGAAGATGCTTTAGGCTTGGGAATCATGTTTTTCAATGACAAAGTAAGTGTGGTAGATTTCAGCACAACACAAATAGCCGTGTCACTGGCCTACCATAAAGCCTTAGGCGTAAATCAGGACCAGTTCCTGACCCTTGGTATTCAGGGCGGCCTCACCCAGCGAAACGTGAACTACGAAAGCCTGAACTTTCACGATGAGTTCAATGGCACCAGCGGTTACACCCTTGGCTCAAGCGAGTTATTGCCCGGCAATAATTTTGCTTTCCCGGACCTGAATGTCGGATTGAATTACTCTTCCGCATTTGCCGGCGACGGTAGATTTTTTGCAGGCGCCTCCATGCATCACATCATTAAGCCGAAAGTGTCCTTTTATGAGGACCCTACCAATATTACCGTGAAGGAAGGTGGCAGCCTTTATCCAAAATTCAATGTTCAATTGTCTGCCAGTATTCCATTTGACAAAAGCAATCGCACTTCCATGCAGCCACGCATGCTGGCAGCCATGCAGGGTCCGCACATGGAAATCAACGCCGGCACCAACTTCCGATTTGCCATGGGCCAATATGGTAGTTCCGCACTCCATTTCGGTGCATGGGCCCGACCTGTAAGAAATGACGGAGGGTTCGGATTCGATTCGGTGGTAGCGCTTTTCGGACTTGAAATCAATTCCATGCTTTTTGGTCTGAGTTACGACCTTAATACGCGTGCATTGCAGGCCAACCAACGACAAGGCGCTCTGGAGATTTCTATCTCCTATTTGGGCAATTACGACAACGAAAAAGTGCTTTGTCCAAAATTCTGATCTACCACAACCCCATTTCTCCATTTTCCCCAAAATAACCTAACACCTTTTCATGAGCAATAATATTGTGGCCATCATTGGCCGTCCAAATGTTGGCAAATCCACCCTCTATAACCGCCTTGTTGGTGGAAGAGACGCAATCACTGACGATTTTTCAGGGGTTACACGCGACCGTAAATATGGCTATTGCGAATGGGGGGGCAAACGTTTCACTGTAGTAGATACCGGTGGCTTTGTGCACGGATCTGACGATGTTTTCGAGTCCGCCATTCGCTCCCAGGTTCGGATTGCCACCGAGGAGGCCGCAGCGATCATCTTCCTGGTGGATGCCCAAACCGGGATTACCGACCTTGACGAAAGCATGGCCAAATGGCTGCGCCGATCCACCAAACCAATTTTCCTGGTGGTCAACAAGGCTGATAATCACAAAGAGTTACTGGCAGCCAACGAGTTTTGGGGACTGGGCTTTGAAAACACCTTTTTCATTGCCGCCGTAAGCGGCAGTGGCACCGGTGATTTGCTTGATGCAGTCATTGAGCATATTGACAACACAGAAGAACTGGAAACCGAACTTCCCAAGTTTGCCATCGTTGGCAGGCCTAATGTGGGAAAGTCTTCCCTGTTGAACGCGCTCTTGGGTGAAGATCGAAACATCGTAACACCGATAGCCGGAACTACCCGCGACACCATCCACTCGGTTTATAAAAAGTTCGGAAAGGAGTTCGTCCTGATAGATACTGCCGGGATTCGCAAAAAAACCAAGGTGGAAGAAGATCTGGAATTTTACTCCGTCATGCGCGCCATCAGGGCGCTGGAAGAGTCGGACGTTTGTTTGTTGGTGCTTGATGCCATGCAGGGGCTTGAAGGGCAGGACCTGAATATTCTCAGACTGGCACAAAAGCGCCATAAAGGAGTGGTCATTCTGGTGAATAAATGGGATTTGGTGGAAAACAAACAAACCAATACCACACGCGACTTTGAAGCGGCCATTAAACGCAGGTTGGCTCCTTTTGATGATGTGCCTATTCTGTTCATTTCTGTGAAGGAGAAACAGCGGATCTTCCAGGCTATAGAAGCGGCGCTCGAAGTTTATGAGAACAGGACGCGACGAATCAAAACCTCCGAATTGAACGAATTAATGCTGGAGATTATAGAATCAACTCCACCACCTTCTGTGCATGGAAGATTCCCGAAGTTCAAATATGTGACCCAGTTGCCTACTCATTACCCGTCGTTTGTATTTTTTGTCAATAACCCAAATTGGGTGAGAGACTCTTACAAGCAATTCCTGGAAAACCAGTTGCGCAAACATTTTAATTTCAAAGGCGTAACAATGGAGGTGTATATGCGTTCCAAATCATAGAGATCAACTGGATAACATCCAAAAAGCCGTTAATCATGCAATACATGCACCGTTTGATGCTGATTTTGCCCCTTTTCACCCTATTTGTGGCGTGCAAAGATGAACCCGAACAGATACCCGCGTACATCAATATAAAACCTTTTCAGGTAACCTCACCTGGAGGT
>JADZFI010000390.1 GCA_020850025.1 Saprospiraceae bacterium | reverse complement strand
CTTACGGCCTACGGTAGACGGTGTAATTACGCTATACCGTCAACCCTAAGCCGTAGGCCGTAAGCCGTCAACCGTCAACCGTCTACCGTCAACCGTCTACAAATGAAAAAGCAACTCTACTTTCTGCTTTTTTTAGGATTTACCGGTCTTTTCGGTTCCCCCGTGCAAGCCCAGTGCGATCGCGTGGGCTGGGTGGCGAGTGTGATGCCGGGTTGTGGCGCACGGATCATTGACCTGGACAACGGGCAAACACTCCGGGCGGTAGAAGGCGCAGACGCGCTTACCGGAGGACAGATTTTCAGTTTCAGTTCCGAATCGGCGGTGTTGCCCCCGGGTTGCCCTGCCGGTAATTTTCCGGTAGTGGCACTTACCTGTGTATCGGCACAATTGCCCTGCAAAGCAGTTTTTGCCCGCATTCCGGTATCCGAACAGTTGCTTACGTACAAGCTGGTGGCACATTTGTACGATGTCTCAGCTCAGAATTGTTCCTGGGATTTTGGCGACGGCGCCACGGCAACCGGCGCAATCGTAGAGCATACTTACGCAGCAGAAGGTGTTTACAATGTATGTCTTACGGTGACCGATGCCTTTGGCTGTCAGGTACAATCCTGTCAGCAACTCACGGCCACCAAAACTGACTACGACTGGTGCGGCTTCGACATTCAGGTGACGGCAGTGGGTACCGAACTTCAGGGAAAACTTGTTCCGAACGGTAATGGCGTTGGCCTTGCAAATATTGATTCCGTTCAGTGGTATACCAATAAGTCCAGTCAGGTATTATCAGAAGCGCCGGAATTCAGCGCCCAGCTGCCGGAATATGGCACCTATACGATTTGCGCCACCTATAAAGTGGTGGATCCATTTGACGGCAGTGTTTGCCGGACCTCCCAGTGCCGCACCATTACCCTGGCAGAACTGGAGTGCTACAACCCGACTCTGACAGATCCCTCCAAATTGTGCCCCAGTGAAACTCAGTTGAACGCCCCGGTTTGTGGCTGCAACGGTATTACTTACGCCAATGAGTGTGAGGTGCTCTCCGCCGGTGTTTCCCAATGGTGGGCGGGCGCCTGCGGCTCCGAGCTGACCAACTGCATCACCAAAATGGAAGCCCAAATCCTGAATGGCTCCCCGGATGCAGGCTATCTGGCGCAGTTCATCAACCACAGCAACGGCAACTTTTCCTTCGCCCAACTGGATTTTGGCGATGGTAGCCCTATGTGGGAAGGTGTTGTTTGGGATACCATTGTTCACTTGTATGAGGCCGGTGGCATTTACAAAGCCAACCTGACCATCTGGAACGCCAACGGGTGTATCTCCTCCGTCACGCAACTGATTGTAACCGACGCCGCCATGATGAGCGCGGAGACGCTCCCCGCCGTGACGGATTATGTGATGCCGGGCGATGCCAATCGCGACCAGCGCGCTAATGTGTACGACCTCCTCAATCTGGGCGTTGGGCACTTTAATTCAGGAGCCCCCCGGCCGGACGCGCATACCAACTGGATACCACAATTCGCGCCCAATTGGGAACACACGCTCCAGAATCACGTCAACTACAAGCACTTCGACTGCGATGGCAACGGAGTTGTGAACGAGCTGGATGCCGACGTCATCAGTCAGCACTACGTAGCCATCGACACGACCTATGTACCTGTGCTGCCCGCAGCGCCGCCCCTGCGCCTTGAGTTCGACACCGATACGCTGGTGGTAGACCCCAATAACCCTGCCCCCGTACAAATTACGGCCTCCCTCCGACTGGGAAGTCCGAGCAAACCCGCGCTCGGATTGTACGGATTGGCTTTTGCTCTTAAATATCCGGAGTATGTAAACCACAATCCTGATGTGGATTACGACGACGATCTTTTCGGTTCCACCAATCACCTTCTGTGGCTGGCAAGAGATGTGCACGCCCGCGAGCAGTTGGACATCGGCGTTACCCGTAAAAACGGTCAGGCGGTGAATGGCTACGGTCGTATCGCCAAAATCAATTTTGCGGTAGATTATATCATCATCATTGATGTGATAGAGCGCGGGGAAAACAACGCCATTCCATTTGTGGTACCTATCCGTGGCATTAAGGCGATTGATAATAAAGGCAACAAATTTGAGATCACTGTGCCAGCTGTGCAGGACACCATCTGGATCAAGGTGCTTCAAACCACCAAAACCCAGGAGGAGCCGTTGCAGGCCAAAGTTCAGCTAAGTCCCAACCCAACCAGCGATATTGCCACGCTCTACACCCAGGATCTGGATATTGCCTCCATTGAAGTAATGAACAGCCTGGGCCAGAAAGTACGCAACTTGCAGGCCCCACAAAGCGCCAATACCCAACTGGACGTTTCCGGCTGGATCAGCGGCGTGTACGCCCTCCGCATTCTCACCGATCAGGGCCTGGTGGAGAAAAAGCTGGTGGTGAAATGAGGTTGATAGTCCACATACGATGACAGTTTTCATCATCGTGAAATCCAGTACTTGCATCAGTCAAATCATCAAAATCACGCTAATCACAGTACATTTGCTCAATGATCCTCTGGGTAAATATCCTCTTTGGGCTTGCTGTACTGTACGTAGGCTTGTGCGTGCTGTTCTATTTCGGGCAGGATCTGTTCTTTTTCCGGCCGGAACGTTTGGCCCATACTTTCCGGTATCAATATCCTTTCCCTTTTACGGAAATCAATTTCGACATGGAAGACGGGGGCGTGGTGAATGCCCTGCATTTCCGGGTGCCCAACAGCAAGGGCGTGGTGTTTTACGTAAAAGGCAATTCCAGGAGCATCAAAGGTTGGGGCAAGTTTGCCAAAGACTTTGTGGGCAAGGGATTTGATTTTTTCATCCTGGATTTTCGGGGCTTTGGCAAAAGCAGAGGCCGCAGAACCGAACAAATTCTTTTCAGCGACTTGCAGCATGTATATCAATGGCTGGCAGATGAATACACCGAAGAGCGCATTGTGCTTTATGGTCGTTCGCTGGGCAGCGGGCTGGCGGCACGCATAGCCTCCTGGAACCGGCCCAGGTTGCTGATTCTGGATTGCCCGTACTATTCCTTTCTATATCATATCCGGCGTTACGGATTTTTCCTGCCCATTCAGTGGCTGCTCCGGTATCACATCAGGACCGACCGGTTTATTACCAAAGTTCGCTGCCCGATCCACATTATTGGCGGCGTAAAAGACAGGCTCATACCTTACCGCCAGTGTGAAATGCTTCAGCAACTGTCGCCGGAGGACATCACACTTCACCCCATTGCCCAGGCCGGCCACAACAACCTTCCGGATTTTCCGGAATACCACGACCTGTTGTACGATGTGTTACACCAGGCTTTTGAGGAGAAGCAAACCTGGAAAAAAGCGGCCTGAGATGTTTTACCGCGATGCGGAAGGGGTGGGTCGTCTTGCCACCCGGGCTATCGACGTTGAGGGGCTACGCATGAAGAGGCTGTCTCATAAGTAAATTTTACCGCAGAGGCGGAGAGACGCTGAGGTGTATAGCATTGATTATCAAAATCTCTGCGTCTCCCCGCCTCTGCGGTAAAATTCACTTATTAGACACCTGCTTACTTTTCAAGCCCTACTTACCCTTATCCATCGCGGCCTCTATCCTGCCCAGGCAATCCTGCAGGTGGTACCGGCTCATGCTGTCGTTACTCGACATGGCGGCTGCGCCAATGGAAGTTTTGAGCTGCATCAGCGTGGCCAGCGCCAGAGATGGCACGTCTGATTTCTTCGCATCGGCAGGCTCTCTGTAGAGCGTGATCATTTTTTCCAGGAACACCTTTTGCAGGTTGCGGCGGTGTACGCTGATGGCTTGTCCGCTGTTCAGTTCTGCCCAGATACCCGTGCGCAGGTCGTCGAACAGGTTGGCGGCGGTATAAGTGGCCGGATCGGCGGCTTCATTTTCGATCATGCGCTGCAGACGGGCATTGGAGAGCAGGCTGTTCAGGGTGCCCTCCTGTATGCCGGCAATGGCCGCCACCCCGTTGTCGGGGCGAATGCGTTTGAGGATGATCGGATCCATGAGCCACTGCGGTGTTTGAAACAACTGGCGGTTCAGGAAAGCCACGGCTTCGCGCTGACGGGCTGCCGGTGCAGCTTCGTACACTACGCCGTCCTGATCGGTGGTTTTCGGACTTTCAAATACGCCGCCCACCCATTTGGTAACGTGCCCCATGTAGCGGCGGAACTGACCCACCACGTTGTTGTAGGTCTCCTCCACTTCATTGTAATTCTCGGCTTCTGCTTGGGTCCAGGTGGCAAGGTTCGGCAGGATGCGTTGCAGGTTCTTGATGCCGTATTCAGATGCCAGCATGGAGTTGTCGCCCAGGTCTTCACTTTGGGCGCGGGGGTCGTACGGATTGCTTTCTGTGAGGAAATGCAATCGCGGATTGCCGGCCGCTTTGTCCAGATAGAGTTTGTTCAGAATTTTTTTGTCTTCCTCCGCGTTTTTGGTGTTGTAAATGGGTTTGTACCCCCATTCGATGGCCCAGCGATCGTAATCGCCCACGCGCGGGAACAGATCGGTAATGCCGTCTTCCGGTTGCGCTACATAATTGAAGCGGGCATAGTCCATGATGGAGCTTGTGTGTCCGTTTTGTTCCATGAATTTTTTATCCCGCAACTTCTCCACAGGGGTGGCGTGGCTGGACCCGAAATTGTGGCGCAAGCCCAGGGTATGCCCCACTTCATGGGCGGATACAAAGCGTACCAGGCGACTCATCAGCTCGTCGTCGAGCTCGCGCGGACGCGCACGCGGGTCCACGGCGGCGGCCTGGATGGTGTACCACATTTTGAGCAGGCGCATCACGTTGTGGAACCAACCGATATGGCTTTCAATGATTTCGCCGGAGCGCGGATCGCTCACATTGGGTCCGTAGGCGTTCTGAATATCCGAGGCAAAATAGCGGATCACCGAGAAACGCGCATCCTCCAGGCTCATGGTGGTGTCGTTTTCCGGCCAGTCGCGGGCAAGAATGGCATTTTTCCAGCCGGCCTGTTCAAAGGCGGGTTGCCAGTCTTCCACCCCTTGCTTGAGCGCCTTGCGCCACTTGAGTGGCGTGGCAGGGTCAATGTAGAACACAATGGGTTTGGCGGGCTCAATTTTCTCCCCCTTTTGCTGGCGTTTGGCGTCGGCTGCGTTTTTGGCTTCAAGGCGCCAGCGCACGGCAATGGTTTCGTCTTCTGCCTTTTGCGAATTGTCGTCGTACACCGTATAGCCGGTGGCGAAATAACCCACCCGCTCGTCAAAATACCGCTTGCGCATGGGCGTTTTAGGCAACAGAATGATGGAGGTATTCAATTCAAACGTCACCACTCCGGCCGACAATCCGCCCGGCAAATTGGGGCGTTCGAAGGGGTCGGTGGAAGGTTTGATGGAAGGGGGTGTCGTTTTATAGGTTTTTACCGTGCGTATTTCCAGGTTGATGGGGTAGGCGTGTATGTGCTCAATGTAGCTGCGGTCTTTTTGCAGTTCCGTGAGTTTGTACATCTGCATCACGATGGGCGGAAGGGCAAACACCTGGTTGGACTCCTTGAAAAAATCGGTTACTTCCACCACCACCGAGGTGTCTTTTCGCAGGGCTTTGATCTCCAGAGAGGCCGCAATGGGATCCACATTGGAGTTGCGCACGGCTTTAAAGATGGGTTGGGTGGAGTCGGCGCTCACGTTGCGGTAATCCACCGCGCGGATGAACACATTGTCGGACGGGCCGCGTTCAAATCGAATGACCTGTTCATTTACCTCCTCACCGCCATATCCGGCGCCCGTGGGCACTTTTGCTTTTCGGGTAATGGCCATGAGTTCCCGGCCGAAAATAGAATCCGGGATTTCGAGGTAATACTTGTCGCCCACCTGGTGTGCCGAAATCATGCCACGCATGGAAACGGCTTTGGAGGTGATGACTTCCGAATAAGGCTTGGGACCTTTTTTCTTGTCTTTGCCGGTGGAATCGGCAGGCGGAGTGGCCGGTTTGGCCGCTACCTTGGTGGTATCAGATTTGGGGTTGGTTTGGGCCTGAAGTCCGGCTGCCGAACATAGCAACAGGCAGATCAGGGCAAGGACAGGGAGTTGGGAAGGGCGCATACGAGAGAAATTAGAGGGTATGAGTGGTTTGAAGGGTTTGAAAAGTTTGAAGGGTTTGATGTACCGGCGGGTTCAGCCGCCGTTTGATAGGTTTGAGGGGTTGCAACCGCAACGATGAAACTTAAATATTTGAAAGAATGTTTTGACTGGAGACTTGGGGCGTTGTCTGTAATATTGCCCAACAAACAGAAAACCAGCGAAATGACGAAAAAACATTTGATTTGCCCATTGTTTCTGCTGCCTATTTTAGAAGTATGGAGGCAAAATGCGGGCAAAAGTCCGGTCAGCGTATAATTCCCTACATTTGCAGACGAATAACGATATGTCAAAAGAGAAGAAAAAACCCAAGGTTGAGATACTGAACCGGAAAGCGGTGTACGAGTATCATTTTGTTCAGGAATTTACGGCAGGAATGGCGCTTACCGGAACCGAGGTGAAAAGCATCCGCGACGGCAATGTGAACCTGGCAGATGCCTATTGCATCATAGACCAGGGCGAGCTTTGGATAAGAAATATGTTCATAGCCGAATATAAATACGGCACCGACGCCAACCACCTGCCCCGCCGCAACCGAAAGCTTCTGTTGCGCCGACCCGAATTGCGCAAACTGGAGCGCGGCGTAAAAGAAAAAGGCACTACCATCGTTCCTTATAAAATATTTTTCAGCGAACGCGGTTTTGCCAAAATCACCATCTGCCTCGCCAAAGGCAAAAAATCGTTCGACAAACGCGAAACCATCAAAGACCGCGAAAACAAACGCGAAATGGATCGTGTAAATAAAGCTTATAAAGTCAGATAGGACATTGTCCAACAGTCCAACGTCCATTGTCCAACGTCCCCACAACATGGCTTCAAAAAAAATCAACAAGGCTACCCTCAAATTCGGTGGCGAAACCATCAGCCTGAGCAAAAGCAAAACCCAGGCGGCCGTTCGGTATAATCCCGACATGAAACGGGCAAAAAAGCGAAAAAACGCGGCGCTGCCGGAGCAAATTCGCGATTTTGAAGTGGTGAAAGTCACCCGCGGCATCGATCAGAAGCTGGATGCCCTGCGCGCCCAGCCGGAGGTGTCGGTAGGCACGCACGTGTGGGTGTTCGACGGGGAGGAAGATTCTCCGATGATCCCTACGGGATACCTGTACATTGAATTCAAGGAAGGCACGGCCTATGAGAAGCAGCAGGAGCTGATGGAGGAGTTTCACCTCAATATCCGTCAGGTGGTGAGCGCAGAGGCTTACCGGGTAACCACCACGCCGGAGTCGCCCAATCCGGTGAAATGCGCCATGCTGTTGCAGAAAAAGCGGATCGTAAAAGTGGCCGAACCGGAGTTCATGGCCAAGCCTGTAACGGGCGATTTCGAT
>JADZFI010000389.1 GCA_020850025.1 Saprospiraceae bacterium | reverse complement strand
CTATCTGTTTTGGCGAAACAGGGAAGACAACCGGGAACTGATGCAGCAAAAGGAGCTGGCAGAACAAAATGCCCGGTATAAAACCCGGTTCCTGGCCAATATGAGCCACGAGATCCGCACACCTATGAACGCTATTCTGGGCTTAAGTCGGCTGCTCACAGAAAGCAAACTTCCTCCCAAACAGAGCGAATACGCCGACGCTATCCGCCAAAGTTCCGAACACCTGCTCGTGATCATCAACGATGTGCTCGATCAGGTAAAAATCGAATCGGGCAAATTTACTTTCCAGCAAAAACCATTTGATCTCGATTGGATTGTCAAACATTTGGAAAATACCCTTGGGTTCAAGGCTGAGGAAAAAGGGCTTTCTTTTGCCATTCAGGTGGCGCCTGGAACGCCGCTTCGTTTAATTGGTGATCCTGTGAGGTTAAATCAGATACTTACCAATCTGTTAGGTAACGCCATTAAATTTACAGAAAAAGGCAAAGTGGAGCTGTTGATTGAGGCAACAGAAACACCTGAAGTTGGGGCGGCTGTTAAGATAGGGTTTACGGTGGTTGATACCGGCATAGGCATTGCACCGGAACAGCTTCCCAGGGTGTTTGAGAGTTTCCAGCAGGCAGACGATGATATTTCCGCACAGTATGGCGGTACCGGCCTTGGCCTCAGTATTACAAAGGACCTGGTGGAGCAGCAGGGAGGAACCATTACAATGGAGAGTGAACCTGGAATGGGCACGTGTATCCGGGTAGTGCTATCGTTTTTGCCGGATGATTCTTCTGTAGATGAAATTGTGCCGGTGGAATCCCGTCCTTACGATTTTGGTGCAATCCGGATTTTATTGGTTGAGGACACCTTTTTCAATCAAATGCTTGCCATTGAGCTTTTGCAGCAACGCATCCCGGAGGCCCAAATTGAAGTGGCTGAAAACGGTCAGGTTGCATTGGAAAAAATGGACTCAGCCGGCCCCTATGATCTGGTACTCATGGATGTTAAAATGCCGGTAATGGATGGTCTGGAAGCTACCCGCCGTATTCGATCCAACCCAAAATGGGCTACGCTGCCTATTATTGCGCTCACCGCAAATGCTGTCCAGGAAGAACTGGAAAAATGTCGGGTGGCAGGTATGGATGCATGGGTAACCAAACCCATAGATGCCCCGGAGTTGTTTGCCACCATGGAAAAGGTGGTGAGAGAATAGAGGTGATGTACGACTTACGACTTACGATGTACGACTTACGACTTGCGATGTACGACTTTGGATTAGGTTAGGAGATGGTGAAGGAGGGATAGGTCGTGTTTGTTTTTGGGTTGATTTTCAATGGATTGCAGCAGGTCGGCAACATCGGTGAGTCCGAGGTAACGGCATTGGCTTTTCATGGCATGGGCGGAGTTTTCTGCGGTCTCCCAATCCTCCGAAGCCAGGGCGTTTTCCAATTCAGCCAATTGTGCCGGCCAATGTTGCTTGAACATATTGATGACGCGCTGTGCCGCTTCTTCGCTGCCCAACAGTTCCATCAGTTTATCTGAATGTAATTCCATGGCTAAGGTTATTCAAGTTTAGCCCCTGCGGGGCTGAATGGTGCGGGCCTTTGGCCCTTGAAAATCCAAAGTTCAGCGGCCCACTTCTTCAATCATGTACTCATGTACTCTTCAATCATGTACTCATGTACTCTTCTCATCTCACCACCATCTGATATCCTTCTCCGTGCACGTTTAAAATCTCTATACCGGGGTCTTCTGAAAGAAAGGTACGGAGCTTGCTGACATATACGTTCAGGCTGCGCCCTTTGAGCATGTCTTCGTCGCCCCAGATACGTTGGAGGGCTACGTCGCGCCGGATGATACCGTTTTCGCTTTCGCAGAATAGTTGCAGCAATTTGGCTTCGATAGCCGTAAGCTTGATCATTTCGGGGCCGCCGTGCAGTTCGCGGGTGGCCACGTCGAAGCGATAGTGGCCAATTTGATGTACGGATTTATCGGCCTGTTTTTGCTGGTTGGAGCTGCGTTTCAGGGTGTTCCTTACACGCAGGTATAACTCCTCCATGCTGAATGGCTTGGTGATGTAGTCGTCGGCCCCCAGAGCCAGCCCTCTGATGCGTTCTTCTTTTTGAACGGCGCCGGTAAGAAACAGGATGGGCATATCCGGGTTTATCTTCCGGATGTCTTCAGCCAGTGAAAAGCCGTCTTTTAAGGGCATTTTCACATCCAGGATACAGCCATCGAAACCGCCGGACTTGAAAGCCGACAGGCCTTCGTCTCCGCTGTGGCGCAGGGTAACCGCAAAGCCTTTTGCTTCCAGGTACTCTTTGGTAAGCGGACTAAGGGTCAGATCATCATCAACCAAAAGTATTTGCATATCCGGGGTATTGTGTTTTCCTTGCACAAACATCGGTATCAGGACGGCTATTTGCCAATTTTTATGCCCTGTTGCGCTTAAATTTTTACACTTTTTTACCCTTTTTGTGCCTTGGACATATACAGCAACTCCGGAAATGGGTCCAACTTTGTGTCCATATTCAGATGGTCATGATATTAAGAGAAACTCCAGCCTTCCTTGTTAGAATCGCCAAACCCAGGAATGTGCTGATGCTGCTGGTGTTGTTCGTTGTATTTGCCGGAGGCATTATGCCTTCTATGGAAGACGACATCAAAGCTTTGTCGGGTGGCATAGGGGTGATTGATCTGGAGTATTTCTACACCCCGCAGCAGGTCAAGGCAATGCTTGACACCTATGGCTCGGAAGGCAGGCACCTATATTTGATTGCCCAATGGACGGTAGATCTGATATTTCCGGTCATTGCCGGAATGTTTTTTGCCACGGCGCTGGTAATGCTGGGTGGTCGCAAATGGTGGTGGATGGGTTTATGGGTTACCCTGACGGACTGGACGGAAAATGTATGGATAACCTGGATGCTGCTCGATGAAAAAGGTTTTTCCGAGCAAATTGCACGGATTAGTTGTTCGTTTACCGTTATGAAATGGGGCGGGATTTTTGTAGGCAACCTGATGCTCCTGTGGCTGCTGATACAACGGGCCAGAAGGAAGTGGGGGAAGTTGGCAGAGGTGTAATAAAAGCTGCCTTGTCCCGGAAAAAAGCTCCTGGGCCCTAAAACGCCTCCCCCGTAAAAATATAAAAACTTACCCCTTCCCGGGTGGCGCCCATATCCAGGCGTACAAAGATGTCCTTTTTGGGGAAGAGGAGATAGCGCAACCCTCCACCCGCAGTCAAACGTATGTTATTCAGGGCCAAACCGCTCAGATCAGGGGCAACAGCGCCAGCGCCGGCAAATACTGCCGCGCCAATGCGTTTGCTGAAGGGTAAAGGCAGGAAGCGATACTCCGCCTGGGCCGCATAATAATGGCGATCGCGGTACCTGCCGGTATAATAGCCCCGCATCAGCGATTCGTTGCCCATCAGGCTTAGCATGTTGAACGGCGCATTTCCCGAAACGATGTTTCCGCTGATCTGCCAGGCAAAGACCTGATTTTTGAAAGTAGGAATGTATTGCCGTACCTCGGCGCTGAAATTTTCAAAAGCATAGTCGCTGCCCAGCGATTTACTGTAATGCAGCCAGGCTAATTCAGCAAACCAGCCCTTTCGGGTATTAAGCATATTCGGGCGGGAGTCGTACACCAGACCTATTCCTGCCGACAAATTAGTGGAACCTTCAGCGCCCTCGGGCAAAGGGCGTGTAGGCTGGCCGTCCCCAAAATCCACCTTGCCCAGATACTGACCATCTACCACCAGACCGGCAAACATATTGTGCGCTATCCGGTGCATGATGCGCTCTTTGAGCAGATAATACACACCGTTTACCGTCACGGGCTCTTCCTCCGGCGCGTCCGGCCCTATGCCGTAATACAACAAAGGGAATTGCTGCAAGCGCAACCTGCCCAGAATCAGCCACTTGTCCTTGTCGGTGTACACCGCATTGTCTACCCACAAGCCGTATTGACTGTGCAAAGTGCCAAAGCCCAAAATAGTGATCTCGCTGAGTCGGTTTTCCAGGTGCTTGTTTTTGGCATGGAACAGTACAGAACCCGCCACGCCGATTTCCAGGCTCGTCTCCGGGGAATACCCCAGGGTGGGATAAAACAAAAACCTCGGCTTCTCAGGAGGCTTGTTTTCCTGAGATAACCAGTTCATCACCCTGGCCGGCAGTTTCTCCGATCGGGCATCCGTTTGGGCTGTCCCAAAAAACGGCAAACAAAACCAGCTCACCAATACACTGATAATAACCTTATCCATTTTCTATTTTATGCTGCCATCATTAAAGTACAACACACCAAATCCCCCCGGCTTCCCCCGCAACTCGTAAGTCGCAAGTCGTACATCGCAAGTCGTATATCGCAATTCCCCTCCCTTTACCTTTTTTTACCTTTCTTGAAAACCCCTTAACCCTCTTCCCTGGAAGCCGCCCGGACATTTGTCGCAGATTTTTCCACCACCTAAATCTGTTTCGACATGCTCTCGAAATTTGTGAAAACCCTCTTTCTGTCCTGTCTTTTCACCATTTGGACACTTGCAGCTCAGGCTCAACCGGTTCAGGTGACGGTCGCACTCGCGCCGCCTTACCCGATTCACCTCGAAGATTACGCCCAAATGAAGGGGCAAATCATTGTTTCGCTGGTGAACACCAGTCAGACCTTCCTGCAACTCCGGCTGGTGCCCTCTGTTCAGGGCCAAAATGGCATTTCAGCCACGCTGAAACCCGGTTACCGGTCAGCCACTCCACTCACCCTTGGCCCCTTAGAAACCCGCGTACTTACAGGCGCTCAGTTGCAGTCGCTCAATATGGGCATTTCCCTGGAGAACATGGACATTAAAGGAGTAAATGTACAGCAGATCATCCGAACAGAAACGCTGCCGGAAGGATTATACGATCTGTGCATTCGCGCTTTTGATTTTAACGGCACTACACAATTATCCAAAGAAGGTACTGGATGTGCTACGTTTAACATCACCTGGTACGACCCGCCGGTGATCGTCCAGCCGGCCGATAAATCGCAAGTGCAAACCATGCAGCCACAGTTTGTGAACCTGGGCTGGACGCCTTCCGGAATCGGAGGGGTTACGCGGTATAAACTGCTGCTCATGGACATGACGGCTAATGGCCTGTTCAATCCAAATGATGCTTTCAACATGGGCTTTCCGCCTTATTTTGAAAAAGACAACCTGATTACCCTTGGCTACCCGATCACATTGGCCGATCCACCGTTGAAGCCCGGACACACTTACGCCTTGCGCGTACAAGCGTACGACCCCATGGGTAATCTGAAGTATAAAAATGAGGGCCGGAGCGCTGTGACCACTTTTGTTTATGGCATTGGCAGTCTCCCTGGCGGACCGGCTGGTGGGGGTGGTATTGATTTGCCATTCGATGATTTTGCCATTCCGGATCCTGAACCGCAATACAACACACCTGATCCAAATGATCCACTGGATTGTCTGTCTGCTTTTGAAGTACCCATGCCCAATTCTTCGACGCAGTATACCCCCAAAAATGGGGATACCATCCTTATTGGCAAGTTTCGAATGAAAATCATGAACATAGCAGGCGGCACTGGAGAAGGCGAAATCTATATGGCTTTTTTGAAAACCAAAGTAAAAGTAACCTTTGAAAATCTTCAGGTAAACGGCCAAAAACAGGCGTATGGGAATAGCAAAGCCTGGGTAAAAATAGACCAGGCAAACCTGGTGGAGCAAGCTATGGCCAACGATCCAACGGGTAATTTAACCAATGTAAAGGTCAAAGACCTCAACGATTTTATCAACAACGCCAACCGAAAAGCCAGCAAGTTTGCAGGTGAGCAAAGCCAACCCATTGGGGTGCCGTTCGCTTTGGATAATGCCAAAAGTCAGAATCTGATTCTCCTGGGTATCATTTTTACGGCCACCAAAGCTCAGGCCAATATCGTATACGGTATGCCGGTGCCGGAAGCTTTAGCCAACGATTGGTTTCAGCTCGGAACCAAAGGCGTGGGTATTCGGCCAAATGGATTTGGAATAGACGGTGGTAAAATCTCCCTGGCCTCCGACAAATCTTTTGCACTCACCGATCAAACCAGCTTCCTGTTGTTTGGCGGTGCGAATAATACCTTCCTGGAGTTTGATTGCAAAGGCATCAGCAAGGTGCAACTGGATGGCGGCATTGAATTTTCCCGGGCAAAAGCCATTCCGGTGGATGCGCAAAATAAAGTAGTGGCTGCTCCGGCAAAGCTGGTAGCTAAATTTGAGGTGGCCATTCAGAATGCGCTGGATTGGACCGCAGATGCCACGCTTTCGCATCCCAAATTTTCGATCCCCAACGCTCAAGGCATTGTATTCAGTGCTCAGGGGTTGAAAATTGACCAGTCGAGTGTAGCCAATGTGCCAGGCATGAAATTCCCTTCCAACCACCCCAAGAAAAACAAGGTGGACTGGCGAGGAGTTTACCTCGGAACGGTAAGCATCAGCATGCCGGATTGGATGAAGAACAGCCAAAAAGATGCGCCGGTGGCTATGATCGGCCTCACAGACCTCCTGTTGGACAAAACGGGTCTCTGGACCAATGTACAGGCGCTGAGCATAATGCCAAAACTTGACGACGGCGACCTGGCCGGCTGGGCATTTTCTGTGGATACCATTCGTTTGAAGATCGAATCCAGTGCGCTGGCTGGCGGTGGAGTAGGGGGATACCTTCGATTGCCGGTTTGTGAAAGCGGCGTAAAGTATTCTGCAACCATTTCAGCCGGAAATCCGGAGGCGAATTTCAGTTTCAGTGTGAAAACCACGGATGAAGTAGAAATCAATGCCTTTATCGCCAAAGCGGTATTTGGCCCGAATTCTTCTATCACGATTGCAAAAAAGGATGGCAAATGGAGCCCGGCAGCAGATCTAAACGGATCCATTACGGTTGGCTGGGAAGAGGCAAACCAGAATGCCCAAAAAGACAACGCGGTTTCGTCTTTCAAACTTCCATCTTTACAATTTTCCAAATTGCTCATTCAAAATAACCAGCAGGGGAAACCTCGTGTACAGGAGTTTAAGATAGAATGGGATAACCCAAATGTGAAACAAAATGATCAACACAAACTGGCCGGCTTCCCCTTGAAGCTGGGTGGCCTGAGTGTTCAGTGTGATGGCAACGAGCTTTCACTGGGCCTGGATCTGGATATCACTTTAACCAAGGGTGAAGCCAGCAAAAATGGTCTGAAAGGCAGCACGGCATTTTCCATCAACGGGGAATACAATGAAGCCAAAAAATGCTATTTGTACAAAAATACCACCATTGATTCCATTAGCATCAACGCCAAACTATCCGTTGCTGAGATTGGAGGCGCACTGGCATTGTACAAAAAGGATGCTACCTACGGGAATGGCTTTAAAGGCT
>JADZFI010000388.1 GCA_020850025.1 Saprospiraceae bacterium | reverse complement strand
CATCTATTTGTTTTAAAACACCTTTTCTGGCATGCTCCATTTGAGGAATGGACACTGGCATTTGCTCCAGGATTTCCTGAAAAGCTTCTACAGCATCCCTTAGCTTGTCAGGCTGTGTACCAACATACGCTTGAAACCAATGTGCACGATTTTTTTTGGTTGGACTTCCTGCATGAGCGTAGGCAGAATATGCTAGCGCTTTTGATTCCCTGATTTCCTGAAAAACAATACTGGAGAGCCCGTATCCAAAATACTGGTTATACCATTCCCCCATGACAAATTCATCCAGGTTAAATTTGGGAGTTCCCTTTGAAAGCAAGAGCAGTTCAATTTGAACGGAAGGAAAATCCACAAAAAATATCTGGTCTTTCTTCGTGCCAACCTCCTTATAAACCTTGGCCGGAATAGGTGCAAGGTTGGCATTGCCTACAGGGTGGCTATTTTTCAATTGGGTTGCTACCTTTTCGGCTGATTTGGGCCCGAAATAAAAGATTTCGTGCCGGTAGCTACTCATTTTTTTCAACCAGAGGAGCAGTTCTTCCGGCGTCAGACTGCGCAATTGATCCTCTGTCAAGTGGTCGGTGAAGGGGTTTTCCGGTCCATACTTGGCATAGTTGGACAAGCCTTTGGACAAAATGGTGCGCTTATCTTTCTTGTTATTTTGCCTGCGTAGTAAAATGTCATTCACCAGATTCTTCAATGCCTCGGGATTTGGCTGAGCATCTTCGAGCAGATGTTCAAACAGCATCAAAGCTTCCGCAAATGATTCCTCCAGTCCGGTCAGAGAAAGGTAAAAGTGTTCTTCTCTGCATTCTGCCCCAAAACTTACCCCAAGGCGATACATAGCCTGTTGCATCTGAACAGGGCTGTACCTTGAGGTGCCCAAATAGGGGAAAAGGCCAGCCAAAACTGCCAAACGCCGATCACTGTGCTTGCCCATGTCGAAGCAATAGTGCAGCTTGAACAGTTTGCTTTTTTTGTCCTGGATTACCTTCAATTTTACTCCGGCAGACAAACTCTTGGTCTTTATCGCCTTTTTGAAGTCGACGAACTCAGGCGCCACCTCGGGGGTTTCCCAGGCTAAAAATTCCTGTGCAAAGGAGGATGCTCCCTCGCGATTTACCTCAACAGGGGTGATTGGTGGCTTTTCCACCTTCATCACCGCCGGGTCATCGCCGGAGTACTTATACACAACGGCACAGTTATCATCCCTGAAACAAGTATTGGCAAATGCGACCAGTTCCTCTTTGCTAACCTTTGCCAACCGTTTCCATCTGCGCACCATTTCAGCCCAATCGATCCCCAGAACAAATGCGCCGGTGATAATATTGGCTCTGCCCTGGTTCTTTTCATACGCTCTGATCTCCGAAAGCTTCATGTCCCTTATTACTGCTTCCAACAGCCACTCATCAAAATCGCCTTCTCTCAGGTGTTTTATTTCGCGCATGAGAATCTTTTCAACATCCTCAAGACTCTGACCATCTCTTGGCTTGGCCATCAACAACATGGATGAAAAGTCTTCATACACTCGTGGATAAGCATAGGCCTCCAGGAGTTGTTGTTTTTGCATGATGTTCAGATCGAAAAGTCCGGCCTGATAATTATGCAGAATTCCAGCTATCAAGGGCAGATAAAGGGTAGCTTCTTTGGATTTTGCACCCGGCAAACGCCATCCTATTTCTACCCATGGCGATTCCTGCCCCCATACTTCTTTCAACGTTCTGGTATGAATGTCTGGCTGGGGCTGAAAGGTAAATTTGGGAACAGGTTTGGACTCAAAATTTCCAAAATACCGTTCCGCCAACCTGACCACATGTGCCGGATTAAAATCGCCGGCCATCACAATGGCCATGTTATTCGGCACATAATAGGTGTCAAAAAATTTATATATATTACTCTGAGACGGATTTTTCAGATCTTCTCCCCTACCCAAGGTAGTTTGAGTTCCATATGGGTGTGAAGGTGTCAGGGTTTCCTGCATGGCCTTCAGGGTTTTCCTGAAATCCTTGTCCTGACTGATATTATACTCCTCAAAAACGGTTTCCAATTCTGTGTGGAAAAGCCTTAACACAGGTCGGCGGAAACGTTCACTTTCCAGCGCAAACCAGCGTTCCACCTCATTGGAAGGGATATCGTTGACATATACCGTTTGTTCCACCCAGGTATAGGCATTGGTTCCCTTTGCGCCCATGGCACTCACCAGCTTGTCGTATTCATTGGCTGCAGCAAATTGTGCCGCTTCATAACTAAGACGGTCAATTTCTGCGTACAGCTTTTTCTTTTGTTCAGGATCCTGCTCTGCCCGGTGTCGCTCAAACAACGCTTCTATTTCGTCCAACAAGGCCTTTTCCTGAGTCCAATCCAATGAGCCAAGCTGATCTGTGCCTTTGAACATCATGTGTTCAAAATAGTGAGCCAAGCCAGTCGTGTCGGATGGATCATGCTTGGAGCCAACCCTGACGGCAATTTCAGTGTAAATCCGAGGCTCAAGTTTATTGACTGTTAAAAATAGCTTGAGTCCGTTAGACAGCGTATATGATTGCACCTGAATGGGATCGCCAGGCACAGTGGATAAAACAATAGACGGTGAAGCGGGGGTATTTTGTTGCATATATGCTATAGGTTAAAAAAACCCGTCTTGCGATGGAGACATCGCCAGACGGGTCCTGTGAGCAGAAGGAAATACCCGGAATTAAAGATCCAGCAACAAACTGGTAGGATCTTCAATCAGGTTTTTCACCCTTACTAAAAATGTCACTGAAGTGGATCCGTCAATGATACGATGGTCGTAGCTAAGAGCAAGGTACATCATAGGGCGGATCTTGATTTCTCCATCCACCACAATCGGACGTTCCTTGATGGCGTGCATGCCCAAAATGGCACTTTGCGGCTCATTAATGATTGGCGTACTCATCAAGCTGCCAAAAATACCACCATTGGTTATGGTAAATGTGCCGCCGGTCATCTCATCAAGGGAAAGTTTCCCGTCACGAGCCTTCGCCGACAACTCTTTTACTTTCAGTTCAAACTGTGCAAAATTCATGCTTTCAACATTCCGGATTGGCGGAACTACCAGTCCTGTTGGAGTTGAAATGGCAATGCTGATGTCTGCATAGTCGTGATAAATGATCTCTTCCCCATCAATAGCAGCGTTTACCTCCGGCATTTCCATAAGGGCCTTGGCACAAGCCTTGGCAAAGATGGACATGAAGCCGAGCTTGATGCCGTACTTTTTGACAAATGCATCCTGATATTTTTCTCTGAGTGCCATTACTGCCGTCATGTCCACCTCATTGAAGGTAGTCAGCATGGCGGTATTGTTTTTGGCGCTTACCAGGCGTTTGGCGATGGTTCTGCGCATCCGCGACATCTTTTCCCTGCGCTCCTGGCGGGAATATGCGGATGTGGCAACTTCCGGAATAGATACCGGAGCAGGCGCCTGAGCGGGCGTTTCCGGAACCGGTTTATTAGCGGCTTTTACGGCATCTTCTTTGGTGATACGACCATCGCGACCTGTTCCTGTCACTGCTGCTGGAGTCAGACTGGCTTCAGACAGTATTTTCGCTGCCGCAGGTGATGGTGTTCCTGTAGCATAAGAACCGGTGCTGGTCGGGGCTTCTGCAGCAACTGTTGCTACTGCAGCCGGACTGGACTGGCTTGAAGAGGAGGCCACTGAAGCGTCAGTATCAATTCTGGCGAAAAGCGCCCCAACAGCAAGATCTTCTCCCTCCCTGGCTACCCAAATCAATTTCCCAGCGCTGTCAGCAGACAATTCCTGATTGGCCTTTTCTGTTTCTATTTCACACAGTGGCTCGTCAAGTGCAACCATGCTGCCATCCGGCTTGAGCCATTTTGAGAAGGTCACACTGCTAATAGATTCCCCTAAATTCGGAATCTTTAATTCGATTACAGGCATTTTTTTAAAAAAATGTTGAAAAATGAGTCAACTTATTTGGGAACTGCAAAGGTAGAAAAGCCTATAACAAATAATATCTCAGCATGTTCAGCAGGCTCATTTATTTCCATGGTAGTCAAATTTGAGCAAAAGCCCCTCCCCTTTTTTTCCCTCACTGCCAATAAACAGGTTTCCTGCCTGATCAAACGCCAGCCCTTCGGGTTGAGGAAGCAACTTCTTGTCAAGACGAACAACATGCTTGATGTTACCTGAATGATAATCCAGGACAACCAGTCGCTTTAAAGCTGTGGAAATCAAATATACATCTTTGGTCTTTGGATGTAGTGCAATAGCCGATGGACTGAAAAAATCCTGCTTTTCTGTTTCAGTGTAGGGCAGCAATTGATTCACGGCAGTAGGGTCAACCAAATAAACCGGTGTATTACCCAATGTTTTTGACTTGAGATCAAAGGACCAAATCTGGCGATTCCCGGAGCTGTCCGGGTGTTGTTTACAGGCCAACAACAGGCATTTCCTCCAGGGGTCGTAGGCCAGTCCTTCAACGTCATCCGACTTCTTCAATGGAGTCTTATACTCGGCAACCGTAGGTTGTCCTTTTTTCCAGTCAGAAAGCTCAAACAGGTCGCCATCACTTTTAACAGCCCAGATGGATTTCCCGGCCAGTTCAATCCCCTCGAAGTCCCCTTTATCTCGAAAAAGGATCTGTCTTTTCACCTCCCCTCCCCGTTCACTTTCAATGAAAAACACCTCACCACGCTCATCAGCAATCGCCAGAAATAATCCAGGCGTATCACTCGGGCTCAGGCCGGATATCTCCCTCAGGGCTTCAGTCACGAAATTGATGGTCAGCGAAGGAGTTTGCAGGTCGTAGGGAAGGCTATCGTTTGACGACAGCGGAGCGGTATTCAACTGCTCACTGGGCTTGCCGGCATTACAAAAGCCGAACAGTGCTGCAGTCAGCAGCATTCCGAAGGTATGGATAAACAATTTTTGCATAGGATGATCAATCATTGCGAGAATCAGGGCTCAAAAACCTCTATCTCCTGTATTTCTTTGATTAACTGGGTGAACTTGCCTTTAAATCGGGTAGCGCGTACCACATGGTTATCTATCCAGTGGTAATTTCCACCTCGCGGCTTTCCAAAAACAATACCATGGTATTTGAATCCATGACGATTGAGCCACTCCTCAGTGACGCTGCGATGTGCTTCTGTACGGCTGGTGAAAAAATAAATAATATGCCCTTCCTCATACCATTTATTAAGCATTTCCAGCGCGTCCGGATGAGGATCTACCAGGCCCATGCGCTCAGGCTCCTCGTTTGGCACATCATCGCAGATGGTGCCATCAATATCAATGAGGTAATTCTTTACATGAGCAGGGAGTACAGGACTGGCCCTTCGACCTTTTTCGTCAAATGCTTCGTGAAGCGGAGTATTTGCCATTGACTAAAGAGAAATATGATTTTAGAACACTCTTAGAAACTGAAACCTACGGATCCCTGGATCATAAAATTCTGATCCTTGTCATCACGGAAAATCAGGCTGTTGTTTTCGCCAGTTTTGGATTTGGCCAGATCCGCATTATTGTTGGTAACATCGGACAAACCATATTGCAGGCGAACTCCTATGTAGAGTGCATTGCTGATGTAATAGGACAATCCTCCAACGATACCGAAGTCTAACGTATTGTATAAGGCTCCTTTATCTTCCGGATAATCATAATAGGCGCCCATGGTTTTGGGCGTTTCGGAGATAAAACCATCCACTTTTACATTAACGGTTGTTTCAGTATCGCCCTGTGATGAACCAGCGCCCGGATCATCTCTGCGGTAATTGTGGTTCAGATTAAAGTTCAATTCCTTCTCGTTGACGACATTGACCACTACATCATTGCCCAAAGCGGTCTTCCCTGAGTACCGAAGTGAGCCTTCTCCTGAAGATGCCACCAGAAACCCAACATATCCGCCACCAGAAATCTCAAAGTTCCCGAACCGGCCAAATACCATAACTGGGACATCAATGTAAGAGTTGTTGACATTGATCAGGTAGCGGGCGTTACCGGTGGTGTAAACCTGACCGGTGGTATGTCTGAAAAATCGGTAGGCCTGTCCGTCATAGGTGTATTTTGATCCTCTTTTGGAATAGAGGACCTCCCCTCTTGCGCCAAAACGATCAGAAAATTTGTATGAAAAGGTCATACCGATATGAAAACCAGTAGAATTCGACCATGACTCCAGATTATTTCCCTGGTTGTCGACCTCTGAAGGGCCCTGAAATCTGGCAAAGTTTAAACCTGTCTTAAAGCCGTATTTGACCTGGGCCTGGAGGGATTGACCGAATGCAAAAATTGCCAGAGCAAGCAGCGTGAAACGAGTCAAAGTGGTCATATTTTTTACCATTTTTGTGTAATTGTTTGATAATCAAAATCATTAGCAGACTCAGCAAAAAGCAGCCTTTGCCTGCGCCGGGCAAAAGTACAGCATTCTGTTTACCCGGACAGTGTTACCTTTGCTTCCGGATTTACTAAGGAACGCTAACTCAATTCAAACGTTCACCCACAATCAAATTCTGCAAATATGAAAAACTGGCCTCTTTGGGAAATTTTCATCCGCACCAAACAAGGGCTTAGCCACAAACATGTAGGAAGTCTTCATGCCGCCGATGCCCAAATGGCGCTTGAAAATGCCCGGGATGTGTATTGCCGTCGCAACGAAGGCGTAAGCATCTGGGTGGTGGAATCACAGCACATTCACGCTTCCACTGAAGATACAGAAGCTTTCTTCGACCCCTCTAACGACAAGGTGTATCGTCATCCTACGTTTTATGAACTACCGGATGCAGTTAAACACATGTAACATATAGCAATATGAAATTCCTGCCCAAGTTATTCGCGGCCACCTTATTGTTGGTCATTGGTTGTAGAGATACCGGTTCGGAACAAGCGCCTACGCCTACGCCCTTGTATTACGCAGTACCGGACGGGTTTCCCCCTTTTTTTTCTCCTGACGACAATCCGCTAACCAAAGAAGGGGTAGCACTTGGCCGGAAGCTTTTTTACGATCCTATATTGTCTGGCGACAACACTCAGGCTTGTGCCGATTGCCATAGGCAGGAAAATGCCTTCACAGACCCAAGAGCGTTCAGTATAGGTATTGATGGTATAGCAGGACACCGGAACTCCATGAGTCTGATCAATATCGCATGGCAGCACCGGTTGTTCTGGGATGGCAGGGCCCACGGCCTGGAAGATCAGGCGCTATTCCCTATCAAGGATCCCATTGAGATGCACGAGTCGCTCCCTAATGCTGTTGCAGAACTTCAGGCTATTCCGGAATACACAGAAATGTTTTGGCTGGCCTTTGGAACCAGACAGGTGGACAGCACTTTGATAGCCAAAGCGTTGGCGCAATTTGAGCGCACCTTGAATTCCATCAATTCCCGTTACGATCGCTGGAGACTTGGGTTGGATACCCTGAGCAAGTCGGAGCTCGTCGGCATGGAATTATTTATGAATAACGAAAAGGGAGGTTGCGCCAAGTGTCACTCCTTTGGGGCTCTTTTCAGCGATTTCCTGTTTCGAAATAACGGAAAAGACAGCATTGTCACCGACCTGGGGCGTTTCAACATTTCAGGACTCCCCCAAGACATAGGAGCCGTAAAAACCCCATCCATGCGGAATGTTGAATTTACGGCTCCCTATATGCTCGATGGCAGGTTTTCTACCCTTGAGGAAGTACTTGAATTCTATAACACCGGCTTTAAACTGGGGCCTAATACCGACCCGTTTATGTTCACCTTGCAAAAAGGCCGGCTCAGCGAAAAGGACAAAACCAATATTATAGCCTTCCTGAAGGCGCTTTCAGAACCTGAAATATTGACCAATCCTGCATTTAGCAAACCTCAGTAAAGTACCTACTTCTTCCGGGCCGCCCTGATCAGGAAGAGGGCCAGCATGGAGAAACACAATACTCCGAGTATTTGGTAACCGTTCTCTCCAACAATGCCGGAGATGTGGTGCTCCATATTTATTTTTTCCAGCGCTGCAGCAGTACCATCAGAAGCCTGGAAGAGCGCTACAATCACGCCGGCCAATGCGCCACCTGCCACCAGTCCGGTAGCAAACAAGCTTCCTCTGCCGAGTTCAGCATCCTCAATTGCTTCACCTTTGCGACTTGCCATCCAATCGGTCAGGCCTTTCAATGCTCCACCAATCCAGATTGGAAGGGTCGTGCTCAGCGGCAAATACAGACCCACTGCAAACGAAAGTGATTTAATGCCGCAAAGTTCCATGGTGACCGCAATGAACAAGCCTACCAGAACAAATTGCCAGTCCAGATTGAACGACAACAATCCTTTGATGAGTGTAGCCATCAGAGTAGCCTGAGGAGCATTGAATTTTTCGCCAATGGCGTGTTCAATGCCTTGAGCGCGCAGATCTGCGGTTGGATTGTCGAGAAACAAAACGGTTGCACCAATCACCAGCGAAGAAACGATCACACCAATAAAAAGGGCGATTTGTTGGTACCTGGGCGTGGCGCCAATCAGGAAGCCTGTTTTGAGATCCTGGGAGGTAGCGCCAGCATTTGCTGCTGCAATACAAACCATACTGCCTACCACCAACGCCATTGGTTCAAACACCTTTCCGGTCCAGCCAACTCCAATGAAAACCAGGGCAGTACCCATAATGGTGGCAATGGTCATACCGGAAATCGGGCTGTTACTACTGCCAATAATACCTACTATACGGCTGGCAACCGTAACAAAGAAAAAGCCGAAAACAACCACCAATACGCCAATCATCAGCTTACTGAAAATGCTGTCGCCCGGAATGCTGGGCAAAACGGCCATCAACAAGATGAGAGCAAGGCTACCTATTCCTACCACCTTTATGGAAAGATCATTCTCGGTGCGTGCTCTGGCCACCGATTTATCGCGGTTACGAAACTCTCCCATGCTGTCGCGGAAGGAAGAAATAATGGTTGGCAGGGTTTTTATCAAAGTAATAAACCCGGCGCCAGCAACAGCACCGGCGCCAATTTGCCGGATATAAGCCCTGTAAACGGCTTCCGACAGATTGGTCATGGTTTGGGTAGCAGGATCCCACCCGAAGCGTGCACTCGTTTGGGTAGCATCCATAAGATCCAGTTTATCCAACTGAGCAGCGATGACGTCTGGCGGCACCAGCGTAGCGAGCAAAGGGATCAAGCCGAGCCAGGCCAATACACCGCCGGCTACCAGAACGCCTGCTATCCTTGGGCCAATGATGTACCCCACCCCAAGATATTCCGGGGTAATTTCTCCACTTAATCTCGCTGCGGGCAGATACTTGTTGGCTATACCGGATGCCCAGGTTGGAACCTCTGCAATTACGTGAAATACTTTTTGCAACATGGCGTAACCCAACGCAAAGCCAAGCCCCTGATAAGCAGTTTTGGCGAAATCGCCACCTTTATCACCCGCCATGAGCACATGCGCGCAGGCTGTTCCTTCCGGATAGGGCAAATTATCATGTTCCTTGACGATCAAAGACCGTCTGAGTGGAATCATCATTAAAACCCCCAGAATACCACCAAATATGGCCAGCATCAAAATGGTCCAGTAGTTAAAATACCCCTTTCCGATGCCGTCCGAGAGGAATAAAAAAGCAGGCAAGGTAAATACCACGCCGGCTGCGACCGACTCTCCTGCAGATCCGGTCGTTTGAATGATGTTGTTTTCAAGGATGGTAGTCCCAAGGAACTT
>JADZFI010000387.1 GCA_020850025.1 Saprospiraceae bacterium | reverse complement strand
TCCGGGGCTGTAAAGACTTTGGAAAGTGTTCTGGAGGAGGTAAAAGACAACCCAAAAGCCAGAATACCTACACTTTATTGGTTCGGCACAGCTTATATGCGACTGGCCGAACGAAAGAATTGTGTGAATGGCCACACCGAAGATGCTTGCATATTCCCCTTGCAGAAAACGGGTATTCATAAAGACAAGTCTCCTGCGAGGAAGGCTATTGAGACCTTTCAAGCCTTTTTGACGGAATCACCTGATGATCCCAATTATTTTGATGGGGTCTGGCTCCTGAATATCGCTTATATGGCGGTGGGTGAATATCCAAGGGAAGTGCCCAAAAAGTGGTTATTGGCCGACTTGAAAAAATCGGAATTCGTGGTCAAGCCATTCGCCGATGTATCCGGATGCCTGAAAATCAGCGTCAACAATCGCTCAGGTGGCAGTATCGTGGAAGATTTCAACAACGACGGGCATCTTGATCTGATCATTTCCGGTTGGGATGTCGGAGAAGATGTCATGTATTATTTTTTGAACAATGGTGATGGCACTTTTACTGACCGCTCACAGGCATCCGGTCTGAATCAGTTCAAGGGTGGATTGAACATTCAGCAGACCGATTTCAATAATGACGGAAATTTGGGCATCTGGGTATTACGTGGAGCCTGGCAAGGAACCAACGGCCCTTATGGCGAGCAGCCAAATTCTCTGTTGCGCAACAATGGCGATGGTACCTTCACGGATGTGACCATTGCAGCCGGGCTGTGGTCATTGTGCCCAACGCAAGCCTCCGCCTGGAACGATTTCAATCACGACGGCTGGTCTGATCTTTTCCTCTCGTCGATGGATGGCAAGAAAGTATTGTTGCACAATACTGCCCAAACCGTCAAAACGCCCAAATTTGAAGATGTTTCCGCCAAAGCAGGCTTTGCCACTGAGCTTTACCCCAGTTTTCCAACCTTCTTTTTCGATTACGATAATGATGGCTGGCTGGATATTTTTGTTTGCAATTACGATTTCAACAAGGCTCATTCGCACTATTTCGCAAGAGAAGCCCTGGGGCTGCCCTCAGATGGTTCCGGAATGCCGGTTTTGTACCACAATAACGGGGATGGTACTTTTACCAATACCACCAAGGCAATGAACCTCAATAAAACTGCCTTTGCCATGAGCGCTAATTTTGGCGCCAAACTAACGCTGAAGTTTACCGAAAACGGAGTTGCCAGAACGGTGTACCGCGAGCTAAATTCAGGGGGAAGCTTTGGCTCCAGTCCACTTCGCCGGGAAATAGGCATTGGCGCCGCTACCACCGTGGATGAAATCCGCATCACCTGGCCTGCTACAGGCCTTACCCAGGTTCTTACTAATGTAGAGCCCAACCAATACCTTTTGATCAAGGAGGGCACAGAAGGCTCTTCCAAACTGCCATTGCAAAAACTCCCATTTGCAAGCGAGGCCACCGGCATCCCCATGTGCGCACCGTCCATTTAGTGGACCTTATTCAGGATTAACCACTCCAGCAATTGATTATCAATATTTTTTGTGGCAACAGGTGTTGCTGCAAGAGCTTTAATCCTTTTGTCTTTTCTAAACAACAAATTTGCTCAAACATGAAATTTACTTTTTTCGGCAACAAGCGCCGGACCCTTCCAGGTTTGGTGCTTGCCCTGGCATTTCTGCTCAACGTACACTCAACCTGTACGGATTCAAACCCTTCAAAAAACAGTTCAGCACCTTCCAAAGATGGCCATCAGGAGATGCTGAAATCCTTAAGCGACATTGCAGCAAAAATAAATGTACCTCTGAATGGCTATGCGGCCAAAGCCAAATTGGATTATCTGGATCAGGTAATTGCTACCGCCAGTAATCCCAACGACCGTATAACATCAGAAATGAGAAAAGGTATGATCCTGCTGGAGTTCGGAGATGAGGTTAAAGCTGTTGAAATCTTTGAACGGATACTCAACCAGGTGGGAGACAATCCCAAGGCCCGGACTCCTACCCTGTATTGGCTTGGAACAGCCTATTTGCGTCTGGCGGAACGCACAAACTGCGTCTCCGGACACAATGCCGATGCCTGTATCATGCCATTAAAAGCTGCCGGTATCCATAAAGACAAATCTCCCAGCAAAAAAGCCATTGAAACTTTTGAAAAATTCTTGAGTGAAGCGCCAGACGACCCCAACTATTACGATGCCATTTGGTTGCTTAACATCTCCTATATGACAATTGGCGGATACCCGGCCAAGGTTCCTAAAAAATGGTTGCTGCCCAACCTGGACAAACCTGAATATGTAATGAAACCCTTTGTGGACAAAGCGGCCAGCCTCAATATCATGGTTAATTCACGTGCAGGAGGCAGCATTTTGGATGATTTCAACAACGACGGTTTTTTGGATTTGATCATTTCCGGTTGGGATATTGGGGAAGACCGCATGTATTATTTTCAGAACAATGGCAACGGAACTTTTTCCGACCAGTCGCAAGCATCCGGCCTGGGCAGCTTTACCGGCGGACTCAATATTCAACAGACCGATTACAACAACGACGGACACCTGGATGTATGGGTGCTGCGCGGCGCCTGGCAGGGGCAGTCAGGCCCCTATGGAGAGCAACCCAACTCGCTTTTTCGCAATAATGGCAATGGCACATTTACAGATGTTACCTTCGAATCCGGTCTATGGGCCTTATGCCCTACACAAGCATCAAACTGGAATGATTTCAACCAGGATGGCTGGCTGGATGTATTCATCGGGAATGAAAACCTTCCCGGCGTTGGAAAAACATACTCAAGCCAACTGTTTATAAACAACCAGGACGGCACTTTTACAGAAATGGCCGTGGCTGCCGGCATAGACATTAAGATGTTCATCAAAGGCGTCACTTCAGGCGATTACGATAACGATGGCTGGCCGGACCTGTTCCTCTCGTCGATGGATGGAAAAAGAACCTTGCTGCGCAATAAAGCCTCCAAAAGCAAAACTCCGGCTTTTGAGGATGTCTCTACACGGGCCGGCTTTAACGAGGAAAAATACCGAAGTTTCCCGACTTTTTTCTTTGATTACGACAATGATGGCTGGCTGGATTTGTTCGTATGCAATTACGATTTTGATAAAAGCCTCTCCTATTATTATGCGCGTGAGTTAATGGGAATGGGGAAAGATGAAATTTCAGGCAAACCGATCATCTACCACAACAATGGCGACGGCTCCTTTTCCAATGCTACCCAATCGCTGGGCTTGAATAAGACCGCCTTTTCCATGGGCTCTAATTTTGGCGATTTTAACAACGATGGATTCCTGGATTTTTACCTGGGCACTGGAAATCCTAACTACCAGTCTATCGTACCCAATAAATTATTCATGAATATTGAAGGGAAAAAGTTTGCGGATGGCACTGTCTCCTCTCGTACAGGCAACCTGCAGAAAGGCCATGGAGTGTCCATTGCTGATATAGACAATGATGGCGACCAGGATATTCACGTAGAAATGGGCGGAGCATACAGAGGAGATGGTTACCCTAATGCCCTGTATCTCAATCCCGGCCAAAACCGAAACAACTGGATTTATCTCAAAGTGGAAGGCACGAAATCCAATCGGGCTTCTATCGGCGCTAAAATAACCGTCAGGTTTAGGGAAAACGGCGTAGAAAGAATGGTATTCAGAGAACTGAACTCTGGCGGCAGCTTTGGTTCAAATCCACTTCGCCGTGAAATAGGCATTGGCGCAGCCACTATCATCGATGAAATAAAAATAACCTGGCCTACCAGCGGCGTCACACAGGTGCTGACCAATGTTGAGCCCAACCAACTGCTGCACATCATAGAAGGCAAAGAAGGGGCTGCAAAAATGCCGCTACAAACCGTAAACCTCAACCCAGGCAGCGGTGATATGCCAATGTGTGCTCCAGCCAAATAACCAACCTTGATTCTCCAGCTCCTTTTACCAGTTTAAAAATGAACTGGAGAATCAATTATTTCATTCAGCATTTGCCCAGGGTATACACTTATACTATTTGGACGGTTGAACTTCGAAATCTAAAGGGCACTCCGTCACATTCTAAGGAAATACTAAGGGGTAAATTTGTGGTAAACTGAAAAATAACATGGAGGTTTGTATCCTGTATTGATGCACCCAATGTGTTGATTTTCAATTTCTTTTGCAGAGTCATTTGTCACTGCAATGGGCTTAATCCTGTTTTCTTTTTCTAAACAACAAATTAGCTCAAACATGAATTTATTCTGTTTTGGGGCCAGGCGCCGGACTGTTGCAGGTTCGGCGCTTGCCCTCGCCTTCCTGTTCAATTTCCACGCCACTTGTACTGATACCAGCAATAATAAAAGCAACCAGGGCTCTTACAAGGATGGCCATTTTGAAATGTTAAAATCCATAAAGCAAATTGCTGGCAAGATTGACGTTCCTCAAAATGGTTATGCAGCCAAAGTAAAACTGGCCTACCTGGATCAGTTGATGAGCTCCTCTACCTCGCAACAGGAACGTTTAAACACTGTATTAAAGAAAGGC
The DNA here is from genome assembly GCA_020850025.1 of Saprospiraceae bacterium. Lineage (GTDB taxonomy): Bacteria > Bacteroidota > Bacteroidia > Chitinophagales > Saprospiraceae > M3007. Next base: position 3,695 of record JADZFI010000387.1, on the reverse strand, counting down.
ATTGTGTTATTGGAATATGGAGATGAGGCAAATGCAGTGAAAATGTTTGAAAAGATCATTCAGTACGTCGGAGACAATCCCAAAGCAAGGGTTCCCACTCTATACTGGCTTGGAACTGCCTATTTACGCCTGGCAGAACGCAGCAATTGCGTTGCCGGCCATACCGCAGATGCTTGCATTATGCCATTACAGGCCTCGGGAATTCATAAAGACAAATCTCCCAGTCGCAAAGCAATTGAAACCTTTGAGACCTTTCTGAAAGAGTCGCCTGAAGATCCCAATTATTATGATGGCGTTTGGCTTCTGAATATTGCCTACATGACGGTAGGAGAATATCCGGGCAAGGTGCCTAAAAAATGGCTGCTACCCAACCTGGACAAACCTGTATACAGCATGAAACCATTCGCCGATATGGCTACTCCGCTGAATATCATGGTAAACAGCCGGGCGGGTGGCAGCATTGTGGATGATTTCAACAATGATGGATTCCTGGACCTGGTAATATCCGGCTGGGATCTTGGCGAAGACAAAATGTATTACTTCCAAAACAAAGGAGATGGCACCTTTTCCAATTTGTCTGAATCATCCGGGTTAGGTGACTTCACTGGAGGGCTCAATATCCAGCAAACAGATTACAACAATGATGGGCATCTTGATATATGGGTATTGAGAGGAGCCTGGCAAGGACAGTCCGGACCATATGGAGAACAGCCCAATTCTCTGTTCAGGAATAACGGCAATGGCACCTTTACCGATGTCACCCTGGACGCGGGCCTGTGGTCTTTATGCCCGACACAAGCCTCAACCTGGAACGATTATAATCACGATGGGTGGCTGGATCTGTTCATCGGCAACGAGAACCTCCCTGCAAGCGGAAAAACGTATGCTTCCCAATTGTATATCAACAACCAAAATGGCACGTTCACGGAAGTGGCAGAGGCTGCCGGGGCAAACATCAAGATGTATATAAAAGGGGTAACATCAGGCGATTATGACAATGATGGCTGGCCGGACCTGTTCCTTTCTGCCATGGACGGAAAAAAAATCTTGCTTCGCAATAAAGCCCAAGCATCAAAAACCCCATCCTTTGAGGATGTATCAGCACAGGCGGGTTTCAGCAAAGAGAATTACCGGAGTTTTCCCACCTTCTTTTTTGATTACGACAATGATGGCTGGCTGGATCTGTTCGTTTGCAACTATGATTTTGAAAAAAGCCTGTCCTATTATTACGCAAGAGATTTTCTTGGACTTTCAAAGGACGACCCCTCCGGCAGACCTTATATCTATCACAACAATGGGGATGGCACCTTCACCAACGCATCCCAAAGCCTCGGTTTGAACACTGCGGCCTATTCCATGGGGGCCAATTTCGGCGATCTCAACAATGACGGGTTTCTTGATTTTTACCTGGGCACCGGCAATCCAAATTACCAGTCTGTTGTGCCCAACAAATTATACATGAATGTTGGCGGAAAAAAATTCATGGATGCCACCGTATCCTCCCGCACTGGTAATATCCAGAAGGGCCATGGAGTATCTATCGCAGACATTGACAACGATGGCGATCAGGATATTCATGTGGAAATGGGTGGAGCTTACAGAGGCGATGGCTATCCCAACTCCATGTACATTAATCCGGGTCAAAACCGGAACAACTGGATTTATCTTAAAGTAGAAGGCTCCAAATCCAACCGGGCTTCTATTGGCGCCAAAATAACCGTAAAATTCCATGAAAATGGCGTCCCCAGAATGGTATACCGGGAACTGAACTCCGGCGGCAGTTTTGGCTCAAATCCACTTCGCCGTGAAATAGGCATTGGTACAGCGACCATCATAGACGAAATCAGGATCACCTGGCCCGTTAGCGGCATTACCCAGGTACTGACAAACGTGGAGCCCAACCAACTCCTTCATATTAAAGAAGGAACCGATGGCGCAACGAAGCTGCCCTTGCAAAAGCTTCAATTTTCTCCTGTAGCGTCTGATATGCCCATGTGCGCGCCAACAAAGTAAGCCCGGAACACACACCCTTTAAGCAGTCATATTTCTCTCTCATGTACCTAAGAATCGCTTCCATTGCATTCTGGGCTTCAGTGTTGTTGATACACCTGGCCCTTCTCGTTTCCTGTAATCCAAACGGAAATATTCATACCTCTGAAGATATGGCAAAGGGGCATCGCAGGATGTTGCAGATCCTCGAAGAAACCCGTATAAAAATCAATGTTCCAGGCAACAACTTTGCTGCATTAGCCAAAATCAAACAGTGCGACTCCATTATTTCCCATACGAATGACCCCAATGTCATGCTTTCAACCATGGTAACAAAAGCCATTTATTGGTTGGAATATGGCGACGAAAAAAAAGCGGTGGAAATGTTGGAAGATGCCACCAAAACCCTTGCTTCCAGTGCTGAAGGATTAAAGGTGGTGCTGCCATATCTGGGCACAGCTTATTTACGTCTGGCTGAGCGCACTAACTGTGTAAACGGACATTCCGCTGATGCCTGCATTATGCCCATTAAGGGAAAAGGAATTCATCAGGAAAAAGAACCGGCCAGAAAGGCAGTGGAAACATTCGAAAGACTCCTCCAACTGGAACCGAAGCAATACGATGCCATCTGGCTGCTCAATATTGCCTATATGACCCTCGGACAATATCCGGAAAAAGTGCCCTCAAAATGGCTTATACCCCGGCTTGACAAAGAGGATTACATTATCAAGCCATTCATAGAATGTGCATCAGCCTTAAAAATTCAGGTGAACAACAGAGCCGGCGGAAGTATCGCAGATGACTTTGATAATGACGGACTAATTGATCTTATTACATCGGCATGGGACCTGGAGGACCCCGTGCATTATTTCAGAAACAACGGAGACGGAACCTTTTCCGACTGGTCGGAGCAATCAGGTTTGAAAGCGATAAAGGGCGGATTGAACATACTGCAAACGGATTATAACAACGACGGATTCCTGGACATTCTGGTGCTCCGAGGCGCCTGGCAGGGCCAGGAAGGGCCATCCGGCGACCAACCAAATTCTCTACTGCGCAACAATGGGGACGGAACTTTTACAGATGTTACCATTGAAGCCGGGTTATTAAGCTTTAACCCTACCCAGACAGCCACCTGGAATGATTTTAATCGGGATGGGTGGGTTGACCTGTTTATCGGAAATGAAAGCATGAATCCCAATGATCCGCGAAAATGTGAGTTTTACATCAACAATGGGGATGGAACCTTTAAAAATGTTGCCGATGAGTGGGGTATTGCCATCAGCATCTTCGTAAAAGGAGTAACATCAGGCGATTTCGACAATGACGGATGGCCGGATCTTTTTTTATCATGCATGGATGGCAACAAAATCCTGTTGCGCAATAATGGCGTAAAAGACGGCAAAATTGAGTTCCAAAATGCTACCCAATCAGCCGGCTTCGACAAAGAAACCTACCGAAGCTTTGCCACATGGTTTTTCGATTATGATAATGATGGCTGGCTGGATCTATTTGTTTGCAACTATGAGTTTGGCCAGGCATTATCCTATTATGCTGCCAAAGAAATATTGGAACCCTCCAATGATTCGGCAGGTAAAGCATTTGTCTATCATAATAACGGCAATGGCACTTTTACCAATACCTCTTCATCCATAGAGTTGAAAGGGGTTGCCTTTGCCATGGGAGCAAATTTTGGTGATATAAAT
>JADZFI010000386.1 GCA_020850025.1 Saprospiraceae bacterium | reverse complement strand
TTGCCTGGATACTTACAGGTACAAAGGTGATGGGCATCACCATGCTGTGGATATCTCGAGGCTGCCGGAACAACTGCTGCACGTGTACATAGCCGAGTATTTTGTCCAGATCTCCCCTTGCAGTTACGATGATGCGGGAAAGTCGGCTTTGGATGAATAGTTCCCGAAGCTCCGAAACCGGCGCATTGACATCAATGTGCACAATCTCGTTTCGGGGCGCCATGCAGTCGTGCGCCCGCACTTGCTTGAGGTGTAAGGCGTTTTCCAGCAATTCCATTTCCACCTCTTCCTCTCCGGGTGTGCCCGAATGATTTTGCTGTACCAGATATTCCAGCAAGGCAGCTTCGCCATCCAGATGCGGATTTTTATATATTCCTTTAAAAATCAGGGCTTTAAACAGTAAAATTACCCCAAACACCAACAGAACAACCACGGTAACCGCCACCACACCGGTTCCGGCCAGATAACTCAAAGGTGGCAATAACCACCAGGCTACTGTTACGGAAACGACCAGCAGCAAGAGAGTAGCCGGGAAGGTGTGGCTTCCGATGCGCAGCGCCGAGAACAGGCCGGCAATTCGTTTTGAGAGTGAGAGAGACAAGGGGTGGTGTTTTAGTGTTTTGGTGTTTTGGTTATTCTCTGGCGAGTCCGCGAATTTTTCGGGTTTGGCCTAATTGTTCAAGTTGCTGGCGAAGGCTTCCGGCGTCTGAAATTTCCCGGAAAGAGAAGTACTGAAGTCCACCGCTCAGAATGGTGATCAGGAAGAAAAAATACATCAGGATGCCGGCAGCGCATGCAGTGGAGATGGTGGTGAAAGCGGCCATGGCGCCTTCGGCCGGAGGTACAAACCAACTGAACAATTCAAGGGTCATATCCCAGATGGGCGACTCCAGAAACATGAAAAACAACAAATTCAGGGTGCCGGCCAGCAAGCCTATCCCTAATGCCGGAGCCCAGCGTATGATCCGGAACGTGCGAAGCAGCGCTTTCAGCGGATTGGCTGTTTCAAAATAAATAACAGCCGCCCAAAGGGAGAGGAATGGAAACACGACCCAGGAAACCAGTACGCCATAGAACTGAGATAGTAGTTCCAGCGCAGCTCCGAATCCTGGCATCAGCGCCATCAGCGCCAACACAGTGAGACCGTTTCTTTTTATGGAAAATCCTCTTTGCTCGGTGGACGGCTGTTCCTGATCCAAAGCCCTGAATGCTGCCAGGGCAATGCCTGCAAGCAACAGCAGTTGCACGAAGTATAATCCGCCCGGGTGCTCCAGGTTGAAAAAATCGCTCAGGCTCCCAAGTGTGTCCAGGGGCCAATACGGAACGTCGGAAAACAAAAACGTATCCGCTGCAGGCTGATCGGACCAGCCAAAGGCCCAGCCCGCAAAGGCTGCAGTGGTGGCAAACAATCCGAGCGTGGTGGTGCGCGGATGTCGTGAAAGCACCGAAAATACGTCCGAAAGGATCTCGCCTACTGTTTTAATCTGGTTAAAAGTGATGGTATTGCCAGGTGTAGGGGGTAGTTCCTTGTCCGGGGCTATAGGTTTGAAGGCGCCGGTTCGGTGTTTGTGCCAGGGCAGCCAAACGAAATACCAGAGTACAAACAACAGGGACGTTAAGATAAATGCCGCCCTGATCGGGTCGGGGGTTTCGGTAAAACGGGTGAGAAAGCTCTCAAAAAAACCGGCAAGCACGATGATGGGCACAACGCCGATAAATATTTTCAAACCACGGCGCATGCTCAACTGAAAAGCTTGCACCCGCCGGTAGGTACCGGGAAACAGCAATCCGGAGCCGGCTACCAGCCCCGCAGCTCCTGCTATGATAATGGCGCTGATCTCCAGTGTTCCGTGTATCCAGATGGTGAGAAACGATTCCAAAAACACCCCTTGTTCCACAAAAAAATACTGGAAGGCGCCCACCATGATGCCGTTATAGATCAGAATGAACACCGTGCCAATGGAGGCCAGCACGCCGAAGATGGCCGTCCGCAGGGCCACAAACAGGTTGTTGGCGGTAATGCCGGCAGTCATGCCCAGCGGCCCCATATCCTTGTACACCGCCATCGGATCGCCGTTTTCAATGTTGGTGAGGGTCATATCCACATACCCGTCGCCCAGAATGATACGGGCAAAATCGGGGTTGATGATACTGGACACCACGCCAATACTGAAGGAAAGCACAAAAAGAGTGAACGAAAGGAGCAGGGCCTGCCTGGATTCCCACATCATCCGGGGCAATTCATCCGTCCAGAAAAGGCGCAGACGCTCCATAGGGAAGCGGCGGCCCCGGTAAATATTGTGGAAAACGCGTTGCGCCAGGGCGTTCAGAAATACACGTACGGAACGATTGGGATAAAACGTGCGGGCATAGGAAAGATCATCGGTGACCTGAATGAACAGGTCGTTCAATTTCTCGGGATCCTTACGGTCTTCACGGAGCAGTTTTTCAAACTCCGCCCATTTTTCCCGGTTTTGTTCGATGAAGGTGGTTTCTTTCATGATTGCCGAATGGAGCGCATTGGCAAAAGTAAGTCAAAGACTTGGAAAGAAGCCTAAACGGATTTTGCCTGATTCTTGTCGGCAATGATATCCTTGAGTTCTTTAAGGAAGGCGTATTGTGCGGGGAGCACGCGTTTGAACGCTTCTTTCACGGCCACGTAAGTGCCTTTTTCAAAATCTTCTGCCAGATGCTGCAGGTGCATTCTGGCCTTTTCCTTGGCTACACGATAATCTTCGTACACCAGTGCGCGAAGGGAAGGAATTTCATGCCAGTCGGCCTCAATAGCAATGGCCTTGCGGGTATCGCCATTGTCGTCGGATACCGGATCCAGTTCAATGCACTGGGCAGTGAAGCGATCCTGGGCGCTTTGGTTAGCAAATGGAGCGGATAGCGCGCCCTCTTCACCCTGATCTACTAAAAAGACTTCCAGGCCGCTTTCGCGTACCCGGTAAATGATCACATCTACTTGTTCGTTTGATTGCACGGCCGGTCTGTTTAACTTCTAGAACAATATTGTTCCACAAAAGTTGCAAATTCCTTTTACAAAGGACGGAATTTTTTTCCACCTGTTTTTGTTTTCCTTGCTTTCTCTAAAGAGGGTGTCTCATAAGTCGCATTTTTAGTTTTACCGCAGAGTCGCAGAGGAAAGCTATACAGCTCAGCGTCTCTCCGACTCTGCGTTAAAATTTACTTATGCAACAGCCTCTTCAGGGCGTAGCCCTTTAATATTGGTAGCCCCAAAATGAAAAGCCGCCAGAACGCTTGCGCGACTGACGGCTAATAAACCCCAAAAAACCAAATGAAAACTGATGCAAAGGCCGGGATTTTTTTTGATACTGTCAAGTGTTTTAACAAAAAAAATTCTCAAACCGCCCCTTTTTTTTTCAACAGGGTGTGGAGAGCCTTCGCATCAGGGATCAAATAGTCGGCTCCGGCGGCCTGGAGTTTATCGCCGTGTCCGTCGTGTATATGAGTGGCAGCCAGGAATCCAACTACCTGAATACCAGCGCTTTTTGCGGCCATTACCCCCGTTACACTATCCTCTACTACCAGCGTTTCGGAGGGGTGCAAACGCAGGGTTTCCAGGGCATACAGGTACACATCCGGACTGGGCTTCGGACTACCCACCTGCTCTGCAGAAAATATGTGTCCGTCCACGGCACTGCGCAGTCTGACCCTTCTCAGGCAGGCGTCTACGTGCCGGACGCTGCCGTTGGAGACCATACTTTTGGGAACTTTCAGGCTGCGGAACAGGGAGGTCATGCCAGGAATGGCCCGCAGGGAGCGATGAAATTCGCGGTTGTGCTCTTCGTGTACCACCTGGATGAAGTTTTCCGGGGGCCGAAATCCTTCTTCCTCGCGCAGGGCGATCAGGATATCCCGGGTGCGCAACCCCGGGTATCGCATATTGTACTCCTGTTCGGAAATGTTGAACCCATGCAAGGTCAGGTGCCGCAGCATGATACGGGAGGCGATGATCTCGGAATCTACAATGGTGCCGTCGTTATCGAAAAGGAGATGTTTTACAGGCATAAGGCAAAAACAAAAAACCGCAACAGAGCCGGGCGTCTCTTGCGGTTCTATGAAAATAACAGTTGGTGGCAGCCTATCAACGTCCGAAGTCCAATACGGAACTGCGGTTGTAAAGCATGAGAATCACAGCGATGAGGAAAAACAAGCCCATCAGGATGTAGAGAATGCAGTATCCCTTGCCACGCGAGTTTTTAATTTCGTCCATATTGTCCTGCAAAATTTTGTGGTGCTGAAATGTGGGGCAAAAGTAGAAAAGCCCGGTACAGATTCAGCCTGTAGCGCGTTTTTTTTCACAATTTCAGAAAGGTTTTAAAGAAGCAATGTCCTGAAACGGGCATTTTCATATAAAAAATGAAAAAAATTTGAACTCTAACCCCTTGATTTCCAAAAAGTTTAGAAATTTGTCTGAGCATAATTCATCCATTTTTATCTTTTCCCCCTTTCCGGGGAACCTCCCGCCATGGAATTCATTGCCAATGATCCTGTCTTTTTCTGGCTGCTATGGGGCGCTGTCGCCATGGCCGGGGTGGTCTTTGGCTGGTCGCTTCGCGGGGGTACCTATGAAAGGGAGGTTCGGGAGGCGCTGAGCCGGATGGAACAGGAAAAAAATACGCTGGCAAGGCTCTATACGCATGTTAAACACCAGCACGACCTGCGCGAAGCCGATTTTCGCAGAGCCTCCCTGGAGGTGGAAAAGCTGCGCTCCCTCGTGCAGGTACTGGAAGAAGAACGCGCCACCCTCCTGCCGGATGCTCCCCTGAATGCCGCCCGAATAGCTGCCGCCGAAAGTGCAGCCGCACAATATGCCCAGAAAGTGACGGCTCTGGAGGTACTCACCAACAGTTTGCGCGCCCAAAATGCTGCACTCTCGGCTCAACTGGCAAGCCTTCAGAAGGATATGGGCGATTGGGATACACTCTATCGTGGATTCAAGCATACCCAGGAGCGCTTGGCGGCCTATGAACAGAAATCCATGGAGCTGGAAAAGGAAAGAAATATCCTGGAAGCAGAACTTACCAAAGCCCGCACGGAAATAGAGCAACTGCAGGCCGAATTGCTCACCCGAACCGAAACCACCCGCTCAAGAGGCTCCAGAAAGGGCGGGGTGGCTGCTCCACAGGTAGATGATTTGAACAATATCAAGGGAATGGGTCCCTTCGTGGAGCGACTCCTCAGCATGGGCATCACCACCTTTGCCCAGATCGGTCGCTGGGACGACGATGCCGTTATTGCTGTCGCTAAAACGCTGGACATCAGTCCCGGCAAAATTTACCGCGACGACTGGGTCGGACAAGCCTTGCGACTCTCGGGAGAAAGACGGTGAGCTTCGATTTACGACTTTCGACCTACGATTTACGAAGGGGGAGGATTTACGATTGCCGATTACATGATTTACGATTTGCGATTGGAAGGATGATTTGCGATGGTTGAATTGGATGGGATTGCCCGAAAAGAAACGCGGAAGCAACAAAATGATTGATAATCAATATCAATCTAAAATCCTCCACATCGCAAATCCAATCGCAAATCGCCAATCATGTAATCGGCAATCGTAAATCCCCCCCTTCGTAAATCGTCAAGTCGTAAATCGCAACACCTTTCCCCATTTCCACCACACCGACCAATCTTTTCCGACCCGGAAGTAGGGTTTTTGCTGCGCGCCAAAATCGCGGCGACCTTGTTCCACTCCGCGTATCATACTGCCCTCAAAGTCGAACAAGGGGAGCTGGAGCACATTTTTAGCGTATAAAATGGCCTTCCATTTCAATAAAACGGCCGCGCCTGATTGGCGGAGGGCAGGATCGTCGCCGCTCATCAGGTAGTAGGCGGTTTGGCGGTCCCACACCAGCATGGAAGCAGAATGAACGGCTCCGGCCGCGTCTGTTGCATAAAACAACTGAACGCATTGATGTTCCTGAAGGGTTCTGTAGAGGGCTTCCAGCATCGGCAGGCTGAGCGGTGTTTTCAGCTTTTGTCGTTCGAAACTAAGTGCTACCAGGCGATTGAGCTCGCTCAGGGGAAGGTCGTGCCGCACCTGAATGGTTTTCTCTGCAGCGCGTAATTTCTGGCGGTAGTTTTTGCTGATTTGCCCGAACAGCGCTTCTTCCGTCTGGTCCAAGGGGATCATATAGGAGTACAAGGTGGTTTGGCGGAAGCCCTGCCAATAAAAAGGAAGCCAGTTTTGGACGCCGTAATGGAAATTCTGCTCGAAGGCTACCAGGCCGGCCGGAAGCTCCTGGATCAGGGCCTCATATAGTTTCATTTCCCAATCGGTACTTCTGAATTCCGGAGCCAGAAAGGGGCCCATTTGCTTGCAAAAGGGCGGCATGCTCACGTACTTCCAGGCCAGTTTTTGTTTCAGAAAATACGGCAATGCGGCCACTACCCGGTTGTTCTTGTGCACCAACGCAGCATCCCAAATGCCTCCAACGCATACGGCGTCCAGATACCAGGGCTGCAGGAACAGCGGTAGATCCGGGCTCTGAGCGGCAAATTGGCGATAGGCTTCTTGTTGACCGGGCATAGGGACAAAGGACGAGGTTTTGAACGTTTTTTCAAAACAGCCTCATTTCAGGTTTGAGGGGTTTGATGTACCGGCGGGTTCAGCCGCCGATGTTTGAGGGCTCCAGATTACCTACAAAATGAGCGTGAGTATGATAATTCAGATTTTTTATTATCCCAAGCGCGGCGCCCCGGGGCTACGCCCCTCAACGTTGGTAGCCCAGGTGA
>JADZFI010000385.1 GCA_020850025.1 Saprospiraceae bacterium | reverse complement strand
CGGAAAGTTCCGCTGCGATATGCTGGGCATCGGCGGCGCTGCCACCATTGCCGCAAAGCAGTATCTTGCCGCCGTTTCGGAAGGTGCTCACCATTGCCTGGGCTGCATTTTCCACCTTTTGAATAAAAGCCTGATCGTTGAGCAGGTGTTGCTTGACGGAAATACTTTCCTGAATGGATTGTAGAATCAGCTGTTTCATCAGAATTCAAACGAATGCTTCAAACCGAACGTCTTTTTTTAGTGCCGGCCAATCTGCCTATGCTGGAAGCTATTGCCGAACAGGACTGGGCTTCGCTTTCTGCCCTGCTGGGTGGCGTGGATATGGCTGAACACTGGCTGCATTTCCCGGAAGCCATGATCTGGATGCGCGACTTCCTCCGGGAGCATCAGGCCGACATCCGCTGGTGGAACTATCTCATCATACACCGCGCCGATGTGCGCCTGATTGGCACTTGCGGCTACAAAGGTACGCCGGGCTTTGATGGCGAAGTGGAAATTGGCTATGAGATTGCAGAAAGCTACCAGGGAAATGGCCTGGCCACCGAGGCTGCCCGGGCGCTGGTGGAAAATGCTTTTTCCCATGAAACGGTAAAACTGGTGTTGGCCCACACCCTGGCAGAAAAAAACGCATCCAATGCTTTGTTGCAAAAGCTTGGTTTTCAATTTGTTGGAGAGCATATAGACATCGAAGACGGAAAAATTTGGGAGTGGCGACTGGAAAGAACTCCCACTGTTTAGCAATGTTTTTGGATTTTTGCGCCGTAAAACGGAATCTATCCGGCATTCACATCCTTTCATGAATATTCAAGACATACAATCCACCGGAACCAAAGCCACTCGCGACGGCTTTGGCCAGGGCCTGCTTGAGGCAGGTCGGCAGAATCCTAACGTAGTTGGCCTGACCGCCGATTTGTTGGAAAGCCTTCAAATGCAGCATTTCAAGGCGGAATTTCCGGATCGTTTCTTCCAGGTGGGGATTGCCGAGGCCAATATGATGGGCATTGCTGCCGGTCTGGCCACTGCAGGCAAGATTCCTTTCACCGGCACTTTCGCCAATTTCTCCACCGGCCGGGTGTACGACCAGATTCGTCAAAGCATCGCATACTCCCATAAAAACGTAAAGATTTGCGCTTCACACGCCGGTTTGACGCTAGGTGAAGACGGCGCTACCCACCAGATCCTCGAAGACGTGGGCATGATGCGTATGTTGCCCGGCATGACGGTGATCAATCCCTGCGATTACCACCAGACCAAACTGGCTACCATGGCCATCGCCGACCATCACGGGCCGGTGTACCTCCGTTTCGGTCGGCCGGCATGGCCCATGTTTACGGAAAACTTCAAGTTCGAAATCGGCAAGGCCCTCCATCTGGCCTCCGGTAAAGACGTGACCATTTTTGCCACCGGCCACCTGGTATGGACCAGCATTGAGGCCGCACAGGAACTGGCCACTCAGGGCATTTCCTGCGAAGTGATTAATATACACACCATCAAGCCGCTCGACGCAGAGGCTATCCTCGACTCCGTGAGCAAAACCCGCGCAGTAGTAGTAGCCGAAGAACATCAGCGCGCCGGCGGTCTGGGCGATGCCATTGCCAACCTTTTAGTACACAAACTGCCTGTGCCCATGGAATACGTGGGTGTAAACGACTCCTTCGGAGAAAGCGGCAAGCCCGCCGAACTGCTGGACAAATACGGCCTGGGTAAAAAAGATGTGATCTGGGCGGTTAAGGACGTGCTGGAGAGAAAATCGTAAATAAAAAAGGAAGCGCCCCCCGGAGAGTATCCGGGGGGCGCTTTATATGTACGGCAGAGCCATCCAATTATCCTTGTTGCTGCTGTTGTTGCGCAATGTAATCCTTTACCCACTGGGTGGTAACGGATTTCGGGCGCTCGATGGGCAGGTTGAGTGCACGTGACCAGCATTGAGCAGCCAGAACGCCCAGGGCGCGGCTTACACCAAACAGTACGGTGTAGAAATTGTACTGGTTGAGTCCGTAGTGGCGGAGAACAGCGCCGGAGTGAGCATCCACGTTTGGCCAAGGGTTTTTCACTTTGCCCAGGCTGGTGAGGATGGGTGGCACCACGTCGAAGATCTTCCAAACTACTTTCACCATATCGTCGTCCGGGATGTTGTCTTCACAGAACTGCTTCTGCGCCATGTAGCGTGGATCTGGTTTGCGAAGCACGGCGTGGCCGTAGCCCGGGATCACCCGGCCGCTGGCCAGTGTGCTCTTCACGTATTCGCCAATTTGTTCGCGGCTTGGCTTGGTAGTGCCAAGGGTATCTACCATTTTCTGGATCCAGCGCACCACTTCCTGGTTGGCCAGGCCGTGCAATGGGCCTGCCAGTGCATTCATAGCGGCTGAGAGCGACAGGTATGGATCGCTCAGCGTAGAGCCCACTAGGTGGGTGGTATGTGCAGAGGCGTTGCCCCCCTCGTGGTCGGCGTGAATGGTGAGGAACAGGCGCATATACTCCTTGAAGCCTTCATCCTCGTAACCGAGCATGTGCGCGAAATTGCCGGCCCAGTCCAGCGATATGTCGGGCAGCAGGTGATCGCCTTTGAAATAGCAACGGCGGAAGATATAGGCGGCAATACGCGGCAAGCGTGCCACCAGGTTCATCGTATCTTCGTAGGTGGCATCCCAGTATTCAGAGCGGGTCATGCCCATGTTGTAGCGCTGCGCAAACACGGAGGTGTTTTGCATGGCCATGATACCCACGGAAAGTTGCGTCATAGGGTGGGTTTCAACCGGCAGGGCTTCGATGGCACGCAGCACGTGCTCAGGCACATTGGCCCGGCGCACCCAGTTCTCTGTAAGCCATTTCACCTGCTCCTGAGTAGGTATTTCGCCCACCAGCATCAGCCAGAACAGTCCTTCAGGAAGAGGCTCATTGCCATTTTTGGCGCGTGGAAGCTTTTCGCGAAGTTCAGGGATGGAGTACCCCCTGAAGCGGATACCTTCTTCCGCATCCAGAAGCGAAGGCTCCCAAATCATACTCGTAATGTCGCGCATTCCACCATAGGCTTGTTCGAGCAACACTTCGTCAATTTTCATATTGCCGTGCGCCTGAAGCAATTCTTTTACCTCCTTGGCCTGAGCCTGCGCTTTTTCCGAAAAAAGTTGTTTCAGTAAATCCATGGGAATAAGTCGTAAAAATACTGGTTAGAGCAATTTTTGTTTGCGCTCTGAATTTTTTGCAAAGTTAGAACAAGTGAACTGCCATATTCCTGTAAAGTTCAAAAGTTTCGAAAGTTTTGTATTTTCAAAAAGGTAAACGACATTCGCATTGTACTATAAAACGAAACAAAAGCTATGCTTGGACGTAATCAAGGGGGCGGACTCCGCATATCTCCCACCATCATTGTTGCGCTGTTAATGGCAGGTTTTGCGCTATGCAAGTACTACGGACAAAGCTCCATCAACGAAATAACCGGTGAAAAACAATACATAGCCATGACTCCGGAGCAGGAAATTGCCATGGGGCTGGAGAGCGCTCCCCAAATGGCGCAGGAAATGGGAGGCTTGAGCCGTAACCAGCAAGCCACTGCCATCGTCAAACAGGTTGGACAAAAGATAGTGAAAAACTCGGCTGCGGCTCAAACGCCTTACCGATATGACTTTCACTTGCTGGCCGATCCGCAAACCATTAATGCTTTCGCTTTGCCGGGCGGTCAGGTGTTCATCACAGAAGGGCTGTTTATGCGACTCACTGAGGACGGTAAAACCCTGAGTGAAGACATGCTCGCCGGGGTGCTGGGGCACGAAGTTGGGCACGTGGTGGCCAGGCACAGCGCTGAACGACTGGCACAAATGGAGTTGTCCCAAGGACTCACCGGCGCGGTAACGATGGCTACCTACGACCCCTCCAATCCTAATACTGCCTACATAGCTCAATCAGTGGCCAATATGCTTCAATTGAAGTATGGCCGGGATCAGGAATTGCAAAGCGATTTTCTCGGTGTGCGTTTCATGCTTGAGGCAGGGTATGAGCCGGAATATCTGATTCAGGTGATGGAAATCCTGAAACAAGCGTCCGGCCCCAACCGTACCCCGGAATTCCAAAGCACTCACCCCGATCCGGAAAACCGCCAGGAGGCTATCCAGGCAGCTATTGAGGAGTGGAAAGCGAAGTTGAAGTAGACAATGGACTGTTGGACGTTGGACTGTTGGACAATGGACGTGGGACTTGTTTTGTAAAGGGCTATGAGTCAGGTGCTTGCAGGATCAGGTCTATTTTCCAATGTTCAAGAGTCGTCCATTAGTCCTGTTGGAATCACATCGTTTTACAATAGAAAACTAAGTGTATAGTGGGTGTTTTATGCCATTTGAAGACTTGAATTTTTACACAGGAATTGGAAGATGTTGTTCCTTTGCGGGACGTTACAAAACAGGCTCGGGGAATCGGCGGCTAAACCCGCCGGTACATCAAACCCCTTAAACCCCTCAAACCCTTCAAACACTCAACATGCACAACATCACAGTTATCGGCAGCGGCACCATGGGCAATGGTATCGCTCACGTATTTGCCCAGCACGGATTTGAAGTAACGCTGGTGGATATTTCTGCAGCAGCACTTGACAAGGCCTTGGTCACGATTGGTAAAAACCTGGATCGCCAGGTGTCTAAAGGTGCATTGACGGAGGAAGACAAGGCAGCAACCCTGCGCCGGATTCATCCCATGACCGATTTGCACGAAGGAGTGGCCGGCGCAGATCTGGTTGTGGAAGCTGCCACAGAAAATGTGGCGCTCAAGCTGAAAATCTTCAAGGACATGGATCAGCACGCTCCGCCGGCTGCTATCCTGGCGACCAATACTTCCAGTATCAGCATCACCCAGATTGCTGCTGCCACGCAACGTCCAACGCAGGTCATTGGCATGCACTTTATGAATCCGGTGCCGGTGATGAAGCTGGTAGAGGTTATTCGTGGTTATGCCACCACCGATGCGGTATGCAGCCAGATCATGGATTTATCCAGAAAACTGAGCAAGGTGCCGGTGGAGGTGAACGATTACCCGGGCTTTGTAGCCAACCGTATCCTTATGCCCATGATCAACGAGGCTATTTATACCCTCTATGAAGGCGTGAGCGGCGTGGAAGAAATTGATACTGTGATGAAACTCGGCATGGCCCATCCTATGGGACCTCTGCAACTGGCCGATTTTATTGGTCTGGATGTATGCCTGTCTATCCTGCGGGTGCTGCAAGATGGTTTTGGCAACCCGAAATACGCGCCATGTCCTTTGCTGGTAAATATGGTAACGGCCGGCAAACTGGGTGTAAAGAGCGGCGAAGGATTCTACACCTATACCCCCGGTTCCAAAGACCTGGTGGTGGCGGAACGATTTAAAAAATAACTTTCAGTTTTTTTTGAAACTTATTTTTAGCGGGCTTGTTTCATTGAAACAAGCCCGTTTCTTATGGAAAATCTGGATCAAAAGGTCATTGTGTACGATGATGCATGTCCCATGTGCAAAGCCTATACTGCTGGTTTTGTAAAAGCCGGCTGGCTGAAACAGCGCACAGGGTTCAGCAATATCAGTCCGGATTTAATGTCAGGGATAGACCTTAACCGGGCCAGGCATGAAATTCCTTTGCTGGATACAAAAACAGGAGAGGTGACTTACGGGCTACAGGCACTCTTTTTGATTCTTGGCGAACGTATGCCACTGCTCAGGCCGTTGTTCAGAGCGAAGTGGTTTGCAGCGCTTTGGTATCCAATCTACCAGATCATTACCTACAATCGGCGGATCATAGCCGGAAGCAGCGCCCCGGTGTCCGGGTTTGATTGTGCGCCTGATGTTAACCTGTTCTATCGTTGGTTGTACATCTTGTTGGCCGCTGGAGCAGCAGCTGTACTTTATCAGCCCATTTGGTATATTGGAATGCCTCTGACGAATGGGTTATTGCTCATTCAACTTTTTACACCGGTACTTGCTCTGGTGGTCTCCAAAAAACTGGACTTCCTGGGTCACTGGGCAACCGTTGCGCTTGCATCGGCATTACTCACAGCAGTTATTCCAGGCACGTCGATGGTAAAAGCAATCGCAGGAATGCTATTGACCGCCTGGATGTGGTGGAAGCGAAGGGATAAAGTGTAATCCATTATCCTTTTTGATATCTATTTGGGCTAATTTGCCGTTTTCCGGCCACAGTTTTCGTCCTTTGCGGGAAGCATAAGATTTTCGCATGGATTTCAGACGAATTGCCCTGTTTGCGGGACCTTCCCTTTTTCTATTGATGGTGATGTTGCCCACTCCCGGCGGAATGTCGTGGGCGGCCCAACTCACTGCTGGTATCACCTTATGGATTGCAGTGTGGTGGATCACGGAACCGGTAGAAATGGCGGCTACTTCCTTATTGCCTCTGATATTGTTGCCGCTCACGGGTGTTGCGCCTATGAAGGTAGTAGCTGCTGAATATGGCAATGAAATCATCTTTCTTTTCATGGCCGGTTTTTTCATGGGAAAAACCATTGAACGATGGCAGTTGCACCGGCGTATTGCCTTAAAAATGGTGCTCTGGATTGGGGCCGATCCCTCCAGAACTGTACTAGGGTTTATGGTGGCTACCGCTTTTATTTCCATGTGGATCTCCAATACAGCTACTGCGGTCATGATGACACCGGTAGCAATTGCGGTGGCCTCCCAGGAAAGCGGGAATAACTCCTCTTCCAATTATGCCAAAGCATTGCTGCTGGGTATTGGCTATGCCTGCTCCATTGGGGGACTGGCTACTATTATCGGCACCCCTACCAATGCCATATTCCTCTCGTACGCCCAACAGCAATTGGGTGAAACAGTATCCTTCGGCAAATGGCTGGCTTTCGGGTTACCCTTCGCGGCCACGCTGCTCTGGATTTGCTGGCAACTGCTGATTCGTTTGTTTCCATTTAACAAGGATCTGGATGCAGGGATTCAATCGCAGGAACGTATTAAAAGAGAACTCGCAGCTCTTGGGCCCGTTACTACCCCCGAACGCAGGGTTATGTGGATTTTTGGCGCCGTTATTCTGGCCTGGGTAACCGGATCCCTGCTTTGGTATAAGCCGCTTAATATGTGGATACACACCGGCCTGGCGGGTTTGCCGCTTCCGGAAAATCTCGACAAAGTGCCTTCCTATTGTTCCGACACCGCAATGGCTTTGCTGGGCGCCCTGTTGTTTTTTACCATACCCTCCGGTAAGACAAATGAAAAAAGCACGTTGCTGGATTGGCCAACAGCGTCCACCATTCCCTGGGGTATCCTTATCCTCTTTGGAGGCGGTTTGGCTTTAGCCAAGGGTTTCGACCTGAGTGGTCTGGCCTCCTGGTTCGGGGAGGTATTGAAAGCTATTGGCGATTTGCCACATGCCTTGATTCTTTTTGTGGTGCTTGCCGTAGTGGTAATTCTCAGTGAGGTGGCCTCTAATATCGCCACTGCCTCCATGATGATGCCGGTGCTGGCTGCGCTTGCAGGCAGTTTGGGCGCGCATCCTTTCGGATTATTAATGAGTGCAACGCTGGCGGCCTCTTTCGGTTTTGGTCTGCCCATTGCCACCGCGCCAAACAGTATTGTTTATGCTTCCGGACGAATGAGTACCCGGGATATGGCTCGTGCAGGATTTATCCTGGATTTGTTGGCGATTTTGCTTTTACTTGCTTTTGTTTATGGATTTCTTCCAATTGTGTGGGGTATCAATGTTTAATTTTTTATAGTAGGCTTTAGTCCAATTTTTAATTTGCTGTACGCTTTTTTTTGAATGGTTTTTCAGGTTTTCAAACTCAAACACATTTCAATTTTTTTTGAAAGCAATATGCTTGTCAAGATTTTGTAAAAATAATATAATTGATTGATAATCAAAGATTTGTTTTAATATTAAAAGTTGCGACACTAATTTTTTGAAAATTTTAACAGTTTTTGTGTAAGCATACTTTGGTAATTGTTAAACATCGTTTTACCTTTGAGGCATCTTAAAACAAACAGGAGATTGCCATGACCAGT
>JADZFI010000384.1 GCA_020850025.1 Saprospiraceae bacterium | reverse complement strand
CAAAGGGAATGGAGAAATAGGTTGCCGAACGCAATAGAGTGCCGGCCAGCGCGACCAGAAAGAAAAAGGTCAGACTTATTTTACTCCAGGCTACCATCAGGCGCAAGATAAGGCGAATGGACGTTCATTGCTGACCATCATCTGCGCATGTGATAGCATGGCAGTCACCCACTTATCGGATCACTACCTTCAGATAACCCTTTTGACTGGATGTTTGGGGCAGTTTATTCCCAAAATTCAACACCATGGTCTGGTAAAATTCATGTGCATACTTCATTTTGCAATGGACGTATACCCAGGTTGGCGCGCCATTGGCACTGCCAACAAAGATGCCCTTATGGGATGAATACCAGTCTTTTTCATAAGTGACAAACCAACACCCGGCCCCGATGGCAGGGAAGGTAGTGGAGGTGTAAAAGCGCTTTCCCACATCCTCCTTTGCAATCCTGTCAATCAGGTATCCCCCCCTTGTACGTCATTGCATTAAACTGTGAAAATGTTGATGCCGGCCATTGATTGGCTTTTGCCACCGCATGGTATTGGTCTTCCAGTCCGAGCCGGGTATTCAGCAAGCTATCTGTGGCAAGCGACCATTCTCCGTAGGTATTGTAGGGCAAATCCTTTAAAAGAAAGCGGATATCATCCGGCTGTTTCAGGCTCCGGCACAAGGAGGCCGCAAACAGGAACAGAGTGCGGTTGATCTGCTCATCAGCCGGATCTTCCGGGTTCATCAAGACAGTGGCATCGGTGTTCTTATCCAGTTGAAAAACCGCTTCAACCGGTTTGATATTTTTACACTGGCAGAAGAAAATGGTGAGTAAGGAATAGATCATCACCCATGAGAGGCCACTGCAGCCCGGGATGGAGGAAAGGAACCGGTTGTACATACGGGAAATGCTATAGTTTGGTAAGCAACTTCGGTGCATACCGCAAAAGTGGTTCAAATATTTCAGCACCCATAATGCATTATCCTGTAAGGTTTTTTCCCCGACAATCTTACAGGCCACTTAAAGGCGCCTTTGTCCGTGATCTGAATTTGCACTTTTCCATCCGGGCTGTATTTTCGAAGAAATCAAATCTGATGTAACCTCCTTTTTCATTTATGTATCCAATGGAGTTCCGAAGATTCTTATCACTAAACATTAAGCTATGCTCAAACAATTATTCTTTCCCATTCTGGGCGCCTTGTGCTGTTGCGTCCATCTGCAGGCTCAATCCTTAAGCACGGAGTTCAAACAACAAAGCATTGATCAGATCTCCGCGCTTTTGCAGGAACGTTATGTTTTCCCGGAGGTAGCAACGGCCACCGCCACGCACCTGAAAGCTCGATTTAAGGCCGGCGCTTTTGATGCCGCGACTGACCTGAAATCCTTTGCCAACGCGCTCACTGCGGAGGCCCAAGCCATCACACACGACAAGCACCTGCGCGTACGCACGCACGGGGGCAATGCGCCATCTGCCATGGGCAGACCCGATCCTATGACGGCCTTTCTGGATAGTCGCCGGGGTGGTAATGCCGGTTTTGCGGAGGTAAAAATGCTTCCCGACAATATTGGCTATCTGGATCTGCGCGGATTTGCGCCACCGGCGGAAGGCCGGTCCATGGCGGATCACAGCATGGCCTTGCTGGCCAGCGCGGATGCTATTATCATTGATTTGAGAAAGAATGGTGGTGGCAGCCCGGCCATGGTGCAATACCTGTGCAGTTATTTTTTTGATCAAAAAGTGCATTTGAACAGCCTGTATTATCGTGAAGGTGATCGCACAGAGGAATTCTGGACCATGGACCAGGTGGGTGGGATCAAGATGCCTGAAGTGCCCTTGTTCATTCTTACCAGCGACTACACCTTCTCCGGGGCAGAGGAGTTTTCTTACAACATGCAATCCCGCAAGCGGGTAACGCTGGTGGGCGAAACCACCGGAGGTGGGGCCAATCCGGGCGGAATGGTTCCGGTGAATGATCAACTGGCCATGTTTATTCCTGGCGGCAGGGCGATCAATCCGGTTACAAAAACCAACTGGGAAGGTGTGGGCGTAGTGCCGGAGGTAAAAGTGGCCAAGGAAGAGGCTCTGGACAAGGCTATGGAACTTGCCGGAGCGGCGGCAGCCGCTTTTCGCAAAAAAGTCAGGGACCGGCAGGAGGCGCAGGTGCGTCCGCTTTTCGAGGCACTGGCCAATTATCCGGAATCGAAAGCATCCGAAGCAGTACTCGATCAGTTCAAATCCTGTGTCAGCTCAGGGTTGATGAGCGAGGAAGACATCAATAGGTTGGGCTATGACTACATGATGGGATTCGGCAAGCCCCAGACGGCTGAGCATATATTCTGGTGCAATACCCGACTTTTTCCCGCCTCCGCCAATGCATACGATAGTTACGGGGAGGCGCTGATGGCAAATGGTTCGGAAAAAGATGCCCTGGCAGCTTGTCAAAAAGCGGTGGAGCTGGCGGAAAAATCCAATCACCCCGATAAAGCGGTGTTTCTCGACAATCTTAAAAAGCTGGAAAATCACCTGGATAAAAAATAGGGAAAGCGCCTTCAGGACTGCTGGAAAAAAACATGAGTCATTCCGAAAAATTCGGAATGACTCATGTTTACAAATTAGCTTGGCAGACCTCGGCAGAGGTCTAACCTTTGTAGCACGACAATTT
>JADZFI010000383.1 GCA_020850025.1 Saprospiraceae bacterium | reverse complement strand
TATCACAAGCCAATGGAGCATATCCACTATGGCTTGGAATAGTATCTATTTGCAACTCGAAATTCATTTTAACAACAGAATCACTGAATTCAAAAGATTTGATTGACACAGTTTTCTGAACACTCTCCATTGAATATTTTAAGCGAACAATTCAATTAAATCCAGAATATCTATTTGCCTACAACAACCTTGCACTTTCCTATTATTATGTGAAAAATTACGTTAAAGCAGAAGAAATGTGGAAAAATTTCTTATCATTAGAACCAAACAATTATGAAACCTACAATAATTTAGGTTATGTAGGATTAAAATTAAACAAAGCCCAATCAGAAACGGAACCCCTTTTAAAAAAAGCAATAGACCTTAATCCGGATTACCCTCAGACTTACCTAAGCCTTGGAGAATTGTACATACATTATCAGGACTATTCCATGGCTAAGCAATGGATTCAACGGTACATCAAACTGAAGCCGGATGATTCAGCAGGATATTATCAACTTGCCATTTCACAACATGGTACTCCATCTCAAGCACTTTCTTCCCTTGAATTGGCCTTGAAGAAGGGCTTTAAGGATGATGATATGATACAAAACGAGCCTCTTTTAATTGAAATCAGAAAAACTCCAGCCTACAAAAAGCTAATGGAACAATACTTCAAATGAGTTGAATGTCCAGGTACGAAATGGTTGAACCCTCTATGCTGGTATAACAAACCTAATCTCATCTCTACTTGAATATATTGAGACCTCGTAGGTTTTGAAAACCTACGAGGTCTCAAATGCTCACTGATTGCGAATGGCTTTTTCACTAAGCGAGGAGAAGCCATATCTTTTCCAAAAGGCAGCGTGCATCATTGGAACAAGGGTACCTGATCCCTTCTGCTGTGTGGAGGCATATCGCTTAGCAGCATCATAAAACCACTCCTCCTTTTCAAGCGCCACAGCTTCTGCGAGAGATTTTACCTCAGGAAGATCCTTCAAGTTCAAACTGGAACTTTTAATCGCTTGATCCACCACTGCCTGTCTTTCCTCTTTTTTCTGTACTACAAAAAGCAGCTCTTCAGATGTCAACTTTCTGGAATCTGTGGTCCAAACTTGCCAGCGATACCCTTTCCCCTTTTCCAGATTCAACACTTTCAAATCAATCCTTCTGAAACTGTCCAGACTGGTAATTTGGTAAACCACCTTACCGGTTTCGTCTTTTATCACCACCTGAAAACCTGAATTACCACTAGGTTTTGACCATTGGAACTCAATCTCTTCATCAGCTACATTTCCAAAGGGCATAATGGCATGAATGGAGTAGCCTTTTCCTCCCCAGCCATCACCAGTTTTGGATTTATCTCCAACCCCAGTACCCCAGCCATCACCACTTTTGGATTTATCTCCAATCCCGGCACCCCAGCCATCACCACTTTTGGATTTATCTCCAATCCCGGCACCCCAACCATCACCGCTTTTAGACTTTTCACCTACTCCAGAACTCCAGCCATCGCCATTTCTCTTACCCTTCGCCACTCCTCTGGCCCATCCATCTCCTTTTGCATTGGCTACTACCACCATATCTACAGCTGCCATGATCTTATCCCCCAGATCATAATCAATATTCAACTTTTTGGCAGCAGGTGCATTACCGCAAACGCTGTTGAGTTCTGCTTTTTCCGTATCTTTTATGGTTTTATACTGTCCACCGCAATACACCAACGCAGAGGCGTCCTTGGACAGCATCAGGCTGCTGGGTGGATTGGCAACAGCTCCGGCTGCTACCGGATTGCCCTTCTTTTTTCCCTGAGACACCAGGCTCACTTTGCCGGTGGTTTGCAGGATCACTACAGGTTGGGATTCCTGTGCAACCATTGCCGTACCCAGCAAGAGCGCTGTGCTGAAGAAGATTGTTTTTTTCATAATCATTGGATGGTTAATGCTTCTAGGTGAAAATTTAGGATGTGCTTTTCCTGAATACTCCCCAGCTTTCCACTTTCGACTGGGAAGATATTCGGAAAAAAAGATTAAACTCGGGATACACCCAGACACTGCCGGTTGCAAGGGCCAGTTTGCGCGAAGCATTTCCATAGGCCGCTTTTAACTTGTCGAGGCTGTCTCCCAAACCAATGTTACGAAGCGTGCGCCCGGGGTATCCTGCTTGTGTTTCCTGTACCAGGGCGTACTTTTTTCCTGAGTTTGCGTAATGGATGAATATTCTGGAATTTTTGAATTGTCGGACACCACAAAATACTTTCTCCTCCACTTTCACCTCACGGTCGGGGTTTGGCGCTGCCAAAAAATCGGCCAGAGGGAATTGCTCTATCTCCTCAACACCCTTGCCAGGGATAGCTGCTCCACTGGTCGATTCTGCGGAATGGGTCAGAACACCCATATTGATCCGCGCCCACATACTACCCTGTTCCTCCGCCTTGCGAAAGAGTTCCAGCGCCTTATCGCTATCTTGCTGCATGGCAGCCATGATACCCTCCAGCACCATAAAATCACCAGCCGTTACCTGATCATGGGCTTTCTTCTTTCCCTTTTTGATCAAATAATCAGCATCCTCCCACTCGCTCTGAATAGCCAACACGCACGCCTTATTCAGGTACGAAGGTGCATAATTCTCGTCAAGAATCCTCGCTTTTTCAAAATACTCCAGAGCAAGGTTTAACAAGGCGGTGCGCTGAAGATCCTTTTCCTTATCGTTGCTTTTCAATCCAAACAAACGGGATTTGGGATCCAATTCAAGCGGGTAAACATAAGGTCTGTCGGCAGCGTCGCTAAGGGCCAATGCTGCCAAAGTAGCATTAACGCCTGCATTGTTATAGATTTCCCTGCCCTGAAACGTTTGCAAAATATGCTTGTAATAGACCGCGGCATCGGCATATTGCTCCAGGATGGTGAGCAGGTTGGCGGTTTCGAACACGATCTGGAGCGCCTGTAGTTGAGCCATGGCGCCATCCACCATTTTCAGGCGATCCTCCAGGCTGGGGTAGCCAGGCAGATTACTAGGCCGATCGTACGACTGATAAATTTTCACCAGTAATTTAGGCATGATTCCATAGGTATTATACCCCACAGAGAATGCCATAAAGCCACCGAGATAATCTGCCTGAGCTTCCTGCTTCAGGCCTTCTTCCAGATTTTCCAGTCGCCGGGCGGTTTCAAGATTTTCATTTTCCCGAGCAAAGTGCCGGTTCCAGTCGTGATTTTCATAATAGTGAATCAACTCGTGCGCCAGCAAGGCCGCCAAAGCATTCAGGGAATCCTTGCCGAATGACACGCAAACATCGTAGGCTTTTTCATCCAGAATGATCTGAACCTTGTCTGGAATAAATGAAGCTACATCGCCCTCCTTTCGGTTCACAATCAGGGTTGGCTTTTGAAGCCGGAAATCGCCACGAGCCCGAAGCAGATCGTCGAACACCTTCTGCGCTACGGAAAGTTTGTAACCTGTAACGCGTTCAATACCTGGGGAATTCGCCCCATCCGGAGCAAAGGCAAATTCCTGTGCATTAACGGAAAAAGAGGCAAAAACTGGTAAAATAAGGAACAAATATGCTCTCATCCGTGCATTATTGTTTGGTTTTGATCAATGCTTCTGCTTCCGGAAGCATATCCATTCGGGCTAAAAAGGAGGCGTATACCCGGCGATATATGGCGTTGTCGGGCGACTGTTTGGTCAGCTTCTGATAAATTTGATCCGCGGCATAATAGAAATGCTCCTCTTCCAGCAGAAAGGCAGCCATTAGTTGCCTGTCTTCCGGACCGGCACTCTGAAAAGCCGGTTCATTTGACAAATCTGTATGCTGGTCTACAACCTGAGAAGGGCATACTTCAAAGGGTATTTGTGCGGAGTGATCCTTTTCGCCCCTTTCCACCATCCAGATGTATTCTTCATCCAGATTCAGGGAAAGCTGATCCAGATCGAGGGTGAGGGCCGTATCACGGGTCAACACCCTGGCAACCTCCTTTTGGGCAGCGTCTTTCATGATGAACAGGTAAGGTCCGCCTCCCTGAAGATTGCGCCACTTGAAGATCACATTGGCCGAAGGCAGTTTGCCGGTAGTCAGGAGGATAGCTTTTACGGTAACATCCGGCGTGGCAAAGCCCTTGATACCGCCGCTGGTTTTGTTCATGTAACGACGATGGTGTTTCTTAAGTTTTTCGTCTGTTACGCCTTCGTTGACACTTTCATTCAGGAAACTGAAAAACCTGCCGGTGAATGACATCTGACTATGCCGGGTGGCGGTTTTTACGATTTCCTCTACCTCGCGAACTTTAGTTCCGGTGACGGTGATCGGGATTCCATCGAAAATCAACCGGACCGCTCCGGAGCCTTTACACTTGATTTTACCCTTGACCTCTAACTCATCGCCAGGCGCCAGATATAGCGGCTTGGCGCCGTAGAACGGCAGATATTCGGCCTGACCTGTCACGTGCAAAACAACGAGTTTGCCTTGCGCATTCAGACCCAGGTGAACAAAAAGGAAGAGGGCTGACATCAGGATTGTTCTCATAGTTTGATTTGTATTGATGTAGTTTGTTTTAGGCTTTGGTGGGCTTGGCTTCGTCTATCTCTGGTTTGGGTTCCGTAGCAGCAGTGTCCGGTTTTGGCGGAGCGCCTGGCTCTTTTTTTGTTCTCCTCTTTTCCCTGACAGGTAGTTCATAAGGAATTCGATTAAACAGAGCAAAGCGTTTTTTGATACCATTGTCATATACCTTGACGGCATCGAAAGTCAACAGAAGTGCTGTGATCCAATAGGCTGCCTCAATTTTAATCCGGTAGAAATGAAACAGCAGTGCAACAAGAAAAAACAGGATAATGGTTTCGCCAATCTGGAGAAATCTGGTCATAAAATGATACTGAACACTCACCCTGCGAAATATTTGATAGTACAAATGTATATTAAAATAACAGATAAAAAATGTCAACAACAGGTTAAGACTCCACGACGGTTCAATTACGTAAATCCGGTCCAGAATCATACGTATGATATTAGCATGGATAACAATACCGTACATATCCGGCGTATTCCGCCCTGTATATCTGGAATTCAGAGGCGTATAATGCCTGTCGCGCAATTGCCGATCCCAGGCATCTGTGGGAAGGAACCCGATCACCACAATTTTTCCCTGCAGTAACGGCTTTATGTTGCGGGTGGTGTCGAGAATGTCATACAATTCACACTGAACAAACTGGTCTTCATTGCCAAAGTAATAGATCTCCTCGACCTTGTTATTCCTTTGGAATAAGAACTCGGCAGCGGCAGGGTCGTGCAAGCGGGCAACCTGCACCGGAAATGAAAGACACTCTCCGTGGGCGGTCATTTCTTTGGGGCTGAAGATTCTGACAGTGCTGGTATCGTTGGTAATGAAATTGATAAAACCGGAGTAAACGTGATCGCAGAAATAGGGATTACAACTCTTTTGAGTGGAAAAAACCCCTGTTTCCTCGTTCAGGCCATCAATTTCTATGGCCAAGACCACTTTCTCCATACTGAGCAAGCTTTCCCGCAAAATGGAATCTGTGACCGGGTGTTTTTTCTCCTCAAGCATGATATCAATAGATATAACACTAGCTCCAGCTTCCGCGATTCTGTTCACCAGCATAGCAAGGGTATCCCTGGAGGTCTGGCCAGTGTTAACCAGTACAATCCGGTT
>JADZFI010000382.1 GCA_020850025.1 Saprospiraceae bacterium | reverse complement strand
GATTCTCGCCCGGACGGCCTCCAATCGTGCCGCGAAAACCGGATATAGATTTAATGAGTGGCAAGGGCTTATTTTTTGTTTGATGGGTAATAACGGCAAAGATACGTACGGAATTTGTTTGGTGGGAGGGAAATGTTTGAGGGGTTTGAAGGGTTTGAGGAGTTTGATGCGCCGGCTGGTTTAGCCGCCGAGGTTTGAAGGGGTTGAAGGGATTTCAATTACCCAAAAATGGAATTCGTAGCATGGCAATTCAAACTTTTTGGTCTCCCCGGCACAGTGCCCCGGGGCATAGCGCTTAAACGTTGTTAGCCCAGGGAATGGACGGGATCCCCATGCCGCATCGCGATAAAACTCTAAGTTTGAGTAATTGATCTACTTACACTAACTTTGTAGTCGAATTCCTCATATGACCACCACAATTGAAACAATCGGCCTACAAGAGGTTGAGCATCCACTAAAGTTTCTTAAATCGCTGAATATCAAAAATATAAGCATAAAGAAGGCGCCTGAAAAACGCAAGCCCATCATTACAAAAGGTGATAAAAAATTAGATCCAAAAGGACTTTTTGGCATTTGGCATGACAGCCATTGTACGCTTGAGAGTGTTCGTTCAACTGCATGGAAACGCAATTGGGACATTTGATATGGTACTTTGCGACACGAATATTTTCATTGGCGCCTTCAATGGCAGGACCGAACTTTTAAACTTAAACTAAACAAATATGAAAAATTTCAATTTTTGGCTTCCCATTACCTTGCTATTGTTTGTTTTGACTTCAAGTTGCAAGAAAGACAAACTTTCTCCCTGTCAATTACTTGAAGGCAACTGGCAATGTGAATCATGGAGGGAAGATGGTGAAGAACAACTTGGCTCTATTGCTTTAATAAGCTACTCCAAGTTGGATTTTGACAAACTTTCAGGGGGCAAAGGAGACTTCGACTGGATTGTAAATTATAATGATGGCACATCAGAGGTAATTTCAGGAAAGTACGAAGTAAACACCAATTGCTCCGAAGTTACCTTTTCGCTTACTACCGGGGAGATTCTAGACTTGGATTTCGTCATTAATGATGACGAATTAACACTAGAAGGCAACCTTGACGGTTTGGCTGTTGAATTAGATTTCAAAAGGGACTAAAATCCTCTGCAACCTTTATCCTAAAACCAGCCAACCCACAAATGCGCTGTGGTTTTTCTGAATTTACCGGGAAGACCGCAGCGCAACAATTCTAACAAAAAAAAGGCCTCGAAACAGCCCAACATCCAAAAAATGTCGGGCCGCTCCGAGGCCTTTATATCAAATCAAAGTTTGGCCTTAGCTAAGGCCAGGTCTTTTACAACGTCCGGTTCGGATCAAACTGCTCCAGATAATCCGCAATCCGGCGCAGGAAGGAGCCGCCCAGGGAGCCGTCTACCACGCGGTGGTCGTAGGAGAGGGAGAGGAACATCATCTGGCGCACGGCAATCACATCACCATATTCGGTTTCCAGCACAGCGGGCTTTTTGCGGATAGCGCCGGTGGCCAGGATGGCTACCTGTGGCTGGTTGATGATGGGCGTGCCCATCACATTGCCGAAGGTACCCACATTGGTGATGGTGAACGTGCCGCCCTGAATTTCGTCCGGCTTGAGCTGGTTCTGGCGGGCGCGGTTGGCCAGGTCGTTCACCTGTTTGGTGAGTCCGGCCAGGTTGAGGTAGTCGGCGTTACGGATCACCGGAACGATCAGGTTGCCGCTGGGCAGCGCCGCCGCCATGCCAATGTTGATGTCTTTGCGAACGATCAGTTTAGTGCCGTCCACGGATATATTGATCATCGGGAAATCGCGGATGGCGCGGGCCACCGCTTCCACAAAAATGGGTGTGAACGTGATATTCTCCCCGTATTGCTTCTTGAAAGAATCCTTGATGCGGTTGCGCCAGTTTACCAGATTGGTCACGTCGGCCTCCACAAAGGACGTCACGTGCGGACTGGTGTGCTTGCTCATCACCATGTGATCGGCAATGAGTTTGCGCATGCGATCCATTTCCACGATCTCCACGTTGCCGGATACGGAAACGGCTGGAGCAGCCGGAACGGAAGGCGCAGGCTGGGCCACGGGCGCTGCCGGAGCCTGGGGGGCTGCCTGAACAGCGCCGCCTTTACCCCTGGATGCTACATGGGCCAGTATGTCTTTCTTGGTAACACGGCCATCCTGACCGCTGCCCGGAATGGTGTCGAGTTCCTGCTGACTGATGCCTTCCTCTTTGGCGATGGTGCGCACCAGTGGAGAGTAAAAACGGCCGGAAGCCGATTGCACCGCGGAAGGAGCGGCAGTCACCGCGGGCACATAAGGTACCTGGGCGGCCTGCACACTGGCAGTATCCGGAGCGGAGGTGCTGCTGCCGGCAGACACCGAAGCGCCTGCTTCCGTTTCAATGATGGCAATGGCTTTGTTGATGGCCACCACATCATTTTCCTGGTAAAGAATTTCCACCAGTGTTCCGGCAACCGGAGAGGGTACTTCAGAGTCAACCTTGTCGGTGGCGATATCGAGTACAGGTTCGTCCAGTTCTACGGAATCGCCCGGTTTTTTGCGCCATTTGAGGATGGTGGCCTCCATGATGCTCTCGCCCATTTTGGGCATCACAAGTTCTACGCGAGCCATGTGTGGATGGTGTGAATGAGTGATCGGGTAAAGCACCCGTAATTTGGATATGAGTGTTAAAAGCGGCGCAAAGGTAGGCAATATTTATACTTTGGAGGGCAAGACCTTGTTCATTGGAGCGAAGCAGGAGGTTTTCTTTTTCTGTTTCATTTATTTGTGCAATTTTGCCTCTCTTTTTCACTTATTTCTCAAGTAACATGGCTTTTGACGTTGAAGGCAGACTGCACCGGATATTTCCGACAGAACAAAAATCTGCCAGTTTTTCTGCACGCGAGTTTGTATTGGAGGTGCCGGACGGCAATTATCCGCAATTGATCAAGTTTCAGGCAGTGCAGGATCGCTGCGCCCTGCTTGATAATTTTTCCGAAGGCGATCAGGTTCGCGTATCTTTTGACCTGCGGGGCAGGGAATGGAATGGCAAGTACCTCACCAACCTGAATGCCTGGCGCATTGACGCAGCCACCGGCGAATCCGGCGGCGGCAATGGTGGCGGCAGCAAGAAAGCAGCAGCCGAGAGTTTTCCGACCGACCCCTTCCCGAATTATAACGATGCGCCCCCGGTAAGCTCTGACGATCTCCCGTTTTAAAGGCGCAAAGCTGGACACTAAGGCACTAAGGCGCGAAGGCGCGAAGTTTTTGAAGGTGCGCTTTGCGCACCTTCCCGCCACCCTTAGTGTCTTTGTGCCTTAGTGTCTTTGTGTCTTAGTGTCTTAGTGTTTCAGCCTTAGTGCCTTCCTATGAGAGTACTTTTTTGCTTCCTGCCAGTGCTTTGCGCCTTTTCCCTTTCGGCGCAGGCGCCGCTGATAACCACGGTGAGTACCCGCTGGCAGGATTCCTTTGTGGAATGGGAGATTTTTGCGAGCATGGACGATCCGCGCATGCTGGAGGAAGGAGAGGAAATGCAGGAGGAACTTTACGGAGAACTCAAACTGCGCTGGCTGAATGTGCGCGACGACTGGTCGGAATGGGACTTCGACCTGGGTGGTCAGCGAGGCACCATCCGGCAAAAATGGAAAGATGATCCCCAACAATGGGAACTGCGCACCTATACCGGCGTGGTCGTGACCATGCGCACTGCCTGGGCCGGAGATTTCAAAGAATGGCGGGTGTCTGACAACGATATTACCCTCAGTATCCGCAGCAAATGGGCCAATCAGTTCGATGAGTGGCAGGTGCAGGATCCCAACTACGGAGATTTTTATCTCTACACCCTCCGTTCCCAGGATCCCCGCGACTGGGCAATAGACGACCGCATGGCGCCCAATATTTCAGAAGAAATGAAGCTGGCCATGATTTTTTTGGTGATTTATAATACCAGCCCAAAGAGGTAATGTGGGGAATGTGTTTAATGGGGGGAATGTGGTTAATGGGGGGAATGTGTTAATGGGGGTGGAAGCTGGAATGGTGTTAAGTGTCAATCAATTGATCCAATAATGGAATAACAATCCCTGCGTCAATCATCTTTATACAAATAAATTATCTACATACCCAGTTGATATTCAATATTATATTTTAGCACTCATTTTTCACAGCCATAGATTTGAGATTTAAAAGTTAATTCTAGCGGGAAGCTTCCTTTATTTGCCTTTCTCAAATCCATTCCCCACATTAACCCCATTCCCCACATTAACCATATTAACCACATTTTTCTTGTGACTGAACTCAAACGCTCCCTCTCCCTCTACGGCCTGACCATGATTGCCATTGGATGTACCATTGGTAGCGGTATTTTTCGGACACCGGGCCATGTGGCTTTGCATGTTCATACGCCGGATTATGTCATCTGGCTATGGGTGCGGGGTGGCGTGGTGGCCCTGGCCGGGGCACTCACTTTTGCGGAAATGGGAGGGATGTTTCCGGGGGCAGGCGGCTTGTATGTGTACCTGCGGGAGGCGTATGGCGACCTGGTGGGTTTTCTTTATGGCTGGTTTATCCTGTTTTGCAGCACGGCGGGGGCCATTGCCGCGCTGGCGCTGGTGTGCGCAGAACATCTTTGTTACTTGTACGGCACTCCGGATGCTTCCTGGGAATTGCCGCTGGCTGCGGGCATTATAGTGGTGCTCACCATCGTAAATCTCTTTGGGGTGGGCATAGGGGAGTGGATCGCCAATTTGTTTGGCGGCGCCAAACTGGTGGGGCTGGTGATGATCATCGGCGCGGGAATGTTTTTTGCCAACCCGCAGGTAGAGGCCGCCAATGCCGCCAGCACTTTTGTCAATACCCAACCTGAAAATCTGATGAGCGCGCTGGCACTCGGTTTCATAGGCGTGCTCTGGAGCTATGGAGGCTGGCAACATGCCTCCTATATGGCCGGCGAAACCAAAGATCCGCAGCGCACCGTGCCGCGCGCCATGATCCTGGGCGCCATCATCATTACGCTGGTGTATGTACTGGCCAATATTGCCTACATGCGCCTGCTTCCGCTGGAACAAATTGCCCACTCCAAAACCGTTGCCGCCGATGCCATGAACCACGTTACTTCTCTGGGCGGCACCCTGATGGCCTTGCTGATTGCCCTGAGCACTTTCGGAAGCATAGGCATTTACTCGGTAACCTCCCCCCGGATGTACTACGCCATGTCCAAAGACTGAGTGTTTTTCTCCAAACTCGCCGAAATTCACCCCAAATGTCGCACTCCCGTATGGTCCCTGATAATACAGGCGTCCTGGGCGCTGTTTC
>JADZFI010000381.1 GCA_020850025.1 Saprospiraceae bacterium | reverse complement strand
TCCCGAAACCAGAACAATTAACAGTTAACAGCCATCCATGACGGAACAAGAAATTCAACGGAGAGAATCGCTATCCAGACTGCGGGAAATGGGTATTGACCCCTACCCTGCTGACATGTTTGAGGTAAGTGCTTTTGCTAAGGATATCATAGAGCAATATCAGGAGGAAGTGTTGGAAGATGGTACCAAAAACCGTCTGAACTTTCAATCTGTCTCACTGGCTGGTCGGATTATGGCCAGTCGGGAGGCAGGAAAAGCCATGTTTCTGAATTTGCAGGACTCCAGTGGCCGGATACAATTGTACCTGCGCCGCGATGATTTTATGCAGGGAGAGGACGCGCCTCTGTTTGATGTAGCCATTAAAAAGCTGCTCGATTTAGGCGATTATGTGGGTATTAAAGGCTACGCTTTCAAAACAAAAACCGGCGAAACCAGTATCCATGTACAGGAATTCAAATTTCTGGCCAAGAGCCTACGCCCACTGCCAGTGGTAAAAAAGGATGCCGAGGGAAACATTTATGATGCTTTCACCGATCCTGAACAGCGTTACCGGATGCGTTATGTAGACCTTACGGTGAACACGGAGTTCCGGGATATTTTCATCAAGCGCACCAAGCTCATCAAGACCATGCGCAATTATCTGGATGAGTTGGGACTCCTGGAAGTGGAAACCCCCATTTTGCAGCCCATTCACGGTGGAGCGGCGGCCCGACCGTTCATAACGCACCACAATACACTGGATATGACGCTTTACCTGCGCATAGCCAACGAATTATACCTCAAGCGTCTGATTGTTGCCGGATTTGATGGCGTGTATGAATTTGCCAAAATGTTCCGCAACGAAGGCATGGACAGGACACACAACCCGGAATTCACGGCGCTGGAATTTTATGTGGCCTACAAGGATTACCATTGGATGATGGAAGTGACTGAACAGATGCTGGAACGGGTAGCAAGAGCCATTCATCTACAGGGAGATAGTACAGCAGAGGTTGCCGGCAATGTGATCAATTTTGCAGGCCCTTACCGGCGCCTGACCATGTTCGATGCCATTCAGGAATACACCGGCTTGAACGTGGAAACAGCTGATGAATCTGAGCTGCGCGATTATTGCAAAAAGGAACACATCGAGATAGACGCCTCCATGGGTAAGGCCAAACTGATTGACGAAATCTTTGGCGAAAAAGTGGAAAAACACCTCATACAGCCCACTTTCCTTATTGATTACCCGGTGGAGATGTCGCCACTGACCAAAAAACACCGTTCCAAGCATGGCCTGGTAGAACGTTTTGAATTGTTTGTCAATGGCAAAGAAGTGGCTAATGCCTACTCTGAATTGAACGATCCTATTGACCAGCGCGAGCGTTTCGAAGAACAACTCAAGCTGGCCGCCAGAGGCGACGAAGAAGCCCTGGCCATGGATGAGGATTTTATCCGCGCTCTGGAATACGGCATGCCCCCAACAGCGGGCATCGGGTTTGGCATTGACCGTCTGGCCATGATGTTCACCGGACAAACCTCTATTCAGGAAGTGTTGTTCTTCCCGCAAATGAGGCCTGAGGTAGCGGAGAAATAAATCATCTGGATAAGCGCTTTGATCAGCCTGGCCGCAATGTTGGCCAGGCTGATTTTTTTTGCCAAAAAGACAATACACGACATATCAATTGTCAGATAAGAGCATAAAACCAAATGACATAGGCAGATTGGCAGCGAAAGCAGGCAAAAGATTCGTTCCCACTTGAACGAAAACCTTTTTGCTATGGCACCTTTTTCCATGCAGCACAGGAGGATTCAGCTCCTCATTCTTGTGTTCTTCCTTTTCGGGCTCCAAAACATTCAACAGCCACCGCTGGACAAGCATGACTGGCGACAAACCCTGACTCTGAGTATTTCAGAGAACTTTCTGGAACATCCCAATCCATTTTATCCCAGAACGGACATTGGGGGCGAGACTGAAGGTATTATGGCGGCTGAATTTCCTGCTTTTAACTATCTGCTGGCCATGCTTTTCAAGGTGTTTGGGGTGCACTATTGGCTTGGAAGGCTGCTGAACTGGGCTATTGCCTGCGCAGGGCTATGGTTTTATTACCAACTCACCTCAAAGGTGCTCAACCAGCGTGCCGGATATTTTGCCATGCTCGCCATGATGGGGTCTATTGTTTTCGAGTATGCGCGCAAAAGCATGCCCGATACGTTCGCATTGTCGGCCAGCCTGATGGGGGTGTATTTGCTCTGGCAATTTCTGGAGAGAGGCCAATTTAGGTATCTGGCGAGCGGTCTGGTGCTGTTTACCATCGGGATGCTGAGCAAAATTCCTTTTGTGATGCCTATTGTCTTTCTGATCCTGCCTCTGCTGGATGCAGAAATTCCTGCAATACGGAAAAAGCAGCTCATGGCAGGGCTTCTTCCTTGTGCAGGGATGGTTGGGTTCTGGTACGGCTTCTGGATGCCCTATCTGCTGGAGCATTATAAAAACCAATTGATTTGGCCGGTATCAATATTGGAAGGATGGAAAATTGTAGTGGAGGCGCATGGCAATGAATCCTGGCTCATGCTTTCTGGCGCACCTTTCCATTTCAAAATACCCTTTTTGTTTGCCGTAATGGGCCTTGGGCAGGTATTAACGGGAAACTCTCAAGCCTTAAAATACATGGCTGGAACCTACATACTCCTGTTTTTTGCTTTTATACTGAAAACAGGGATCGTCTTTCCAACGCATGATTATTACATCATACCTGCATTGCCATTACTGGCCCTTTTAGTTGGTCATTTTTTGGATAAAATGAGCTGGCATCCAGCCATTTCTCAGGCAATAGCCATCCTGATATTGATTGCCGGCATACTTGCCAGCCATTACAAATCCGCCACCTCCCGGCAGAACAGGCCCTACCTGATGGAATTGCCTGCTATCATGGACCAATTCACGGCAAAAGATGCCAGGATCATGGTAAACAATGGCGCTTTTAATCCTACCATGATGTTCTGGGCGCACCGAAAAGGCTGGACAGTTAACCAGGATGTACCCTTTAAGTCGAACTGGATGCCGGATTTCAGGAGAGACGGGTTGCAATATATCCTGATGGACCGGCATTTGAACGAAGAAGGATTACCGTATCCCTTGATTTTTGAAAACGAGCATTTCAGGTTGTATAGTCTGGTAGATAGGCCAATGGAATAAGGTGGTAAGCCGAAGTTATAAATAAGCCGCCAGGGTCACCTACATCACAGAAATACAATATGGAAAGCTCCTGTATTACTGTGATGCAGGTGCTATTTTTTAAGCTTTTAAGAAACGCGCCTGATACTGATTGTCTGAAGAAATCAGCTGCAGGGTGTACAATCCTGTAGACAGATCATGCACCAACATGGATTGATTGGCAACTTCCCCCGTTCGAATAACCTGGCCGGAAGCATCCAGAATTCGGTAGGTGTAGGAGTTACCCTCAGGTACTGAAAACGACAGTCGGTGAGTTACCGGATTAGGGAACACCGACAAAGCGTCAAAGGCAGGAGCTGTTGTACCGGAAACATCCTGGAATTCATAAGCCCAAAGGTCTTTCATGTTCTCCGAACTGCCACTGCTAAGCAATGCGGTACCACCGGTAGCATACACGGTATTGCCAATGACGAAACAGCCAGGCGCCCAGCGTCCACTGCCAGGCCATGAAGGTAATTGCTTCCAGGAATCAGTTTCAGGTGTGTATTCCCAAAATTCACCTTCGTCAAGGTAGTAGTGATCGGCTCCTTCGCCGGAAAGCACATACCCTTTGCCATTTAAGGAAAACTGGGTGCCTGCTACGCGTTGCTCTCCGGGAAAATCAGCCATTCGCTCCCACAGGTTGTTCTGTGGATCAGTATGATCCTGTGTCATGTTATGGCTTACCAAGCAGCTTAAACATATTCTGCTTGTAGGCTTCCACCCCGGGCTGATCAAACGGATTTACGCCAAGCAGATAACCACTGATGGCACAGGATTTTTCAAAAAAATAGAACAGCTGACCCAGATAATACGGCGTTGCTTCGGGGATTTGAATCAGAAGATTGGGAACACCACCATCCACATGGGCCATGCGGGTGCCTTCAGAGGCTTTTTGATTGACAAACGACACAGACTTGCCTGCCAGGTAATTGAGTCCGTCCAGATCGTCGGAAGTGGCCGGGATGAACAGCTCTTGGGATGGCTGGAGAATTTCCAGCACGGTTTCGAAAATATTACGCCGCCCGTCCTGTATATACTGCCCCATGGAGTGAAGATCGGCGGTAAAGTTCACTGCAGCCGGGAAAATACCTTTGCCGTCTTTGCCCTCGCTTTCCCCAAACAACTGTTTCCACCATTCGGCTATGTACTGACACCTTGGTTCGTAATTGGCCAGAATCTCCAGCTCTGTACCTTTGTTTCTCAGGATGTTACTAACCATCGCATACTGGTAACAGGGAATCTCTTCCAAGCTTTT
>JADZFI010000380.1 GCA_020850025.1 Saprospiraceae bacterium | reverse complement strand
TGAAAAAAAGCTGGCCGAACTCTCCAACGGTAAAGAGGGTTAATAACCTGAGTTTTTGCTGAGGAAATCCGCACACTTTTCTACCAGTGATGTAACAGGTAGTTCCTCTTCTATGAGTAAAACAGGGCAAGCAAGTTGCCCCAGCCATTCCATCTCCCGGATTTTGCTGCGCAAATGAGTGGCTTCAGCATCGTCGTAGGCTGCGGCCCAGGCGCAAAACTTCTCAAACACGGTGTGTAAATCGCCCCCTTTCTGGATTCTTTCGGTGCCGTAACGATGCATTTCACGATGTCTGATGCGCTCCAGGCGGGTTTCAGCGGGAAGCCACAGGTAAATTACCGCGTCAAATTGAGGAATAAATACCTCGCCCCATCCACACAGGGCGCCGGAAAGTATCCAGTTCGGATCCTGTGCCAGGGCAGCTTGTAATAATTGTCGGCGATGATCCGGGTTCCGGCGCCGGCGGTAGGGGAGCTCATCCTCTGTAAACCAGTGAAAATCGTCGGTGTCCAGATGCCTGTACCCGAGGCGTTGAGCCAATGCACGCGCAAGCGTACTCACGCCTGCACCCGGTGCGCCCAGAATGTGGTATCCCATCAGGCTTCTTCCGTTTCCGTCAGGAAATCTTCCAGCAAACGCACTTTAAGCTGGATAAGGATGTTTTGACGCCGCTCCAGTACGAGGATTTCGTAAGGCTCCACTTTGAAGGGGTCATTTCCGGAAGGAATGCGACCAAAACGATTCAGGATCAA
Source organism: Saprospiraceae bacterium (assembly GCA_020850025.1). GTDB lineage: Bacteria > Bacteroidota > Bacteroidia > Chitinophagales > Saprospiraceae > M3007. The sequence continues at coordinate 3,649 of JADZFI010000380.1, read as the reverse complement.
CCCGTTGAGGGTGTTGTATTGTTTGTTTTCCGGCAGTGGAAGCGGCAGGAAATTATTCACATCGTGCAGCGGCGCAATGCCGGAAACGGTGAAAGTGCCGTCTTCATTTTTCTGAACCGGAGCAACTTCGTCATCGTATTCATCCTGAATTTCTCCCACCAGTTCTTCGAGGATGTCCTCCATGGCAATCAAACCTTCGGTGCCGCCGTATTCGTCTATGACGATTCCCACGTGAATTTTCTTGTTTTGGAAATCCTTGAGTACGCGGTTGAGTTTGGCAGAATTGTACACATAGTGAACCGGGCGCAGAATATCCCTAAGGCGCCAGTCTCCGTCTTTTGCGATGGTTTTAAAAATATCTTTGGCAAACACGATACCCATGATATTGTCTATGTCGTCTTCGAACACCGGTATTCTGGAATACCCGTTTTCGTGGATGGCATTCAGGATTTCCTGTTTGGGCGTATCAATTTCCAGGGCAAAAATGCTTTTTCTGGGCACCATGACCTGCTGTGCGGTCAGTTCGGAAAAGTCAAAAGCATTTTGGATGATCTGGAAGTTGTCTTCTTTGATGGCGCCGCTTGCCTGACTTTGGCGCATGAGCAACCGTAGCTCTTCAGTGCTGTGGGCTTCATGTTCATCGGCAGGCTGTATGCCAATGGCTTTGAGGATGCGATTGGCCAGGCCATTCAACACCCATATGAAAGGCCTGAAAAGCAGAAAGAATGCCCGCATGGGCATGGATACGAACAGTGTAGTTTCTTCCGGTTTACGGATGGCTATGGATTTTGGCGCCAGTTCCCCGAAAACGATGTGCAATACCGTGATAAGGGCAAAGGCAACCGGCAGGGCAATCTGGTGGGCAGTTTCATCAGGTACCTCCATGCCCAAACCGTGGAAGGTGGCAATGAGCATTTTAGAAACCACCGGTTCACCTATCCAACCCAGGCCAAGACTGGCAAGGGTAATGCCGAGTTGGGTAGCCGAGAGATAGGCGTCGAGGTGATTCAAGATGTTTTGCGCCACAGTTGCCATCTGACTCCCTGCTTTTGCACGCAACTCAATTTGTGAGTAGCGTACTTTAACGATAGCAAACTCAGCAGCTACGAAGAAGCCGTTGAGAAATACTAAAAACAGGGTAATCATTATTTCGAAAGCCATGCAAGGGGAAATTTGGTAAAAAAGAGATGCCGGTTCCCCCGAATAGGGAGAACCGGACATAATTCGCTACGTCAAAGACGTGGTTATTGGTGGTAAATGGTGTTGTGGGTCATGGTTGTTCCGCACTGAGGACAAGCGGAAGCAGCTCCTGAACCACCCGCACAGCCTTTCGGACAGGTGTAGTGCCATACACCTTTGGCATTTTGTGGAGGTTCCTGCTTGGTAGCCGGAGCTGCAGCTGCGGTTCCGGCTGTAGGGTTGGTAGCGGGTGCTGCAGCTGGCTGGCCGGCGCCGTGGTAGGTTTGGTTATGTACCAGAGTCGTGCCGCACTGAGCGCATGGGGAAGCTGCGCCAGCTCCGCCGGAACAGCCTTTGGGGCAGGTATAGTGCCATACCCCTGATGCATTCTGAGGCGGTTCATTCGTAGCGGCAGGAGCAGCAGTTGGATCGGTCGGCGCAGCTGGAGTGGCGCCGGGCTGACCAATGGCTTCTTCTGTAGCCAGTTTGGAGGAGTCCGCAGCGTTGTCGTTTTGACAGGCTTGAAGGATAAGGGCAAATGCAAAGGCGTACCCAAGAATGTGTGCTAGCTTTTTCATTAATCGCGATCAATTTTGTCTGCAAAAGTAGGGGTAATATTTCACTGATTAGCTTAAGTGTAACACGAACTGTTTGGTAAAGATCATTTAGCCTGAAAAGAAATGGCACAACCTCCCCCCGCCGCCAGGTCAAGCGTTAGCAGGTCGCCACGTTTTACCACCTTTTTCCGGATATTGACCGGGTATGGATTGTCTTTCCAGTGAGCGTCTTTGCCATCTGAATAAATGGTGGCTTCATAGGTTTTGCCAGGCGCCAGGAAATCCAGTCTTGCCTGAACTTTGTGTGGGTTTTCGTCAGTTATACTACCCAAAAACCAGTTTTGTGAGCCCTTTTGCCTTCGAGCAATGGTGAGGTGATCCCCAATGGAGGCTTCCAGCACCCGTGTGTCATCCCAGTCTACCGGCACATCGCGTATGAACTGAAATACGTCCGGGCGTTTCTCATAATTTTCCGGCAAATCGGCAGCCATTTGCAACGGACTGTAAAGCGTGACATACAAGGCCAGTTGCTTGGCCACTGTGGTATGCACCACTTCTTTTTTCCCGGGATCGTAGGCGCTCATGCGTACCTCGAATATGCCGGGAGTATAATCTATGGGGCCGCCCAGGCTGCGGGTAAAGGGCAGGATACATTCATGCTCCGGGGGATTGCCGGCACTCCAGGCATTAAACTCTTGCCCGCGGGTAGCTTCACTGGCCAGCCAGTTGGGCCAGGTTCGGTGCCATCCGCTGGGACGCACCGGCTCGTGCATATCCACCATGATTTGATTTTGGGCGGTACGCTCGGCAACACGCAGGTAATGGTTGTTCATCCACTGGCCATCGTGCCACTCTCCTTTTGGGATGATTTTACCCACATAGCCGGTTTTGACGGAGTTTTGCCCGTGTTTTTTCATGTAGGCATAAGCAGCATCCATCTGACGCTCATAACTGGTTACCGCCGAACTGGTTTCGTGATGGGCAATTATCTTGACCCCTTTTTCCTTCGCATATTTCGTTATCCGATCAATGTCAAAATCCGGGTATGGCTGGGTGAAATCAAACACCTCTTCTTTCATCTTGCCAAACCAGTCTTTCCACCCAATGTTCCATCCTTCTACCAGCACACCGTCGAAACCGTATTTAGCCGCAAAATCTACATAACGGAGTACATTTTCGGTATTAGCCCCGTGTTTTACCTTTTTTTCGTTGCCGGTTTGCAGTGAGGCTTCATAATCCCAGGAGGCCTTGCCTACGTGCATTTCCCACCAAACGCCTACGTATTTCTGGGGCTTGATCCAGGATACATCCGGGATCTTGCATGGCTCGTTCAGATTAAGAATAACTTTCGACTGGAGGATTCCTGCAGCATCTTTGCTCAGAAGTACTACCCGCCAGGGGGTATTGAAGGGGAGGGTATTGATGGATTTGATGGTGGAATCCGGACTGGGCATCAGGAATGCCTTGAATTTTAGCTTTTGCACATCGGTTTCCAAATGTAATGCGCCAAAATCTACCAGCGCAGCTTCTGCAATGCTCAGATGAGTGCCATCGGCTGTGCGCATGGTGATAGGCGTTTGGGTATTCTTCATTTTCACAATGTGCTGTGTAGCAATGGCGTACTCCCGGTTGTATTGAGCACAATCAATCTCGCTGATCTTCGAAGTGGTGTACACATGCTCATTAGAGTCAAAATCACCGGGAATCCACCAGGCGGTGTGGTCGCCGGTCATTTGGAATTCCGTCCATTCATCTGTAAAAGTCAGCTTGTTGCCTTCGTTATCTTTCTCCGAAAACTCATAGCGGAACCCTACGCCGTCGTTGAACACTCTGAAGGTAATGGCCATCGCCGATCCGGGTTGTTCGTGGCCCAGGGTGTAGCGAAGCTCGTTGTAATGATTGCGTATTTGCGC
>JADZFI010000379.1 GCA_020850025.1 Saprospiraceae bacterium | reverse complement strand
CAACTTTTGAGGAGTTTCGAAGGGCAATACACGATTTTTTTGCTCAACTGAAACAATATAAAGAAGAGCTAAAAACACTCATGACGCCAAATTTTCAACGGTTCTCGGCAACGCCAAGGGCAACGAGCGTTTTTTCATAACCACTCTGCGGCGGCTATAATTGTATCAAATACTCAAGTTGTGAAGCAATCTCTTACCTATTCTGAATTAAGCCCACATTTGTTCTGGGATGTTGACCCTGGCAAAATTGATTTTGACAAAAGCAAAGCTTGGGTCATTGATCGTGTTTTGTCACACGGGTTACTCTCTGATTGGGAAAAAGTCAAAGCGTTCTATGGGAAAGAAACGATTAAACAAGTTGTAATGCAATTGCGGTATTTAGACAAACGCACGCTCCACTTTTGTGCTGCCTATTTTAACGTTCCAATAGAATCCTTCCGATGCTACACCTACGCACAGTTGAACCCCGGACACTGGAACTATTAAAACAGTTACAACAGGAGCCTTTGTTATCCAGCCATTTTCTTGTGGGTGGCACGTCTCTCGCATTACAAATGGGTCATCGATTTTCTATTGATCTTGACTTATTTACGCATAATAGTTTTGAAGCAGAGCCTCTGCTGGAGGCCCTAAAAACGAGGTTCAAGGTTCAACCCTTAACCGTTACGAATACCATTTTTATCACTGTTGTTGAGGGCATAAAGGTCGACTGCGTGCATTTTAAATATCCTTTTGCTTTCCCACTCATATATGATGATGGTGTATGTATGGCTGATGCACGCGATATAGCCCCCATGAAGCTAGATGCCGTCACCAAGAGAGGAAGTAAAAAAGACTTTTATGATATGTATTATTTATTTGAACAATTCTCCCCTGTTCAAATATTGGATTGGTATACCAGGATGTTCCAACATTCAACCAGTTTCCACGTGATTCGCAGCTTAACTTATTTTGAAGACGCAGAAGAAACCGAAGATCCGGTGGTTTTTGATAAAAAAGTGACTTGGCCAGTAGTAAAGGAAAGAATGACACAAGTAGTACGAGAAAATTTTTAGGCGTTCAGTAGTTGGACTTAATATCCCCCCTACTCTCTCGCCACTTCCACCCGGTAACCGGCCTTTCGCAGCAACGCCACTACCCCGTATGGACCGCCGAGGTGACCGGCGCCAACGGCAAAAAGGGTGGGCTTGTCGGCCATCATACGGGCCATGACCGGAATCCAGTTTTCGTTGCGTTTGCGCAAAAGGATGTGCTCGTATTCTCCCATGCCATCTTCTGCCCCAATGCTTTGTTGCATGGCATTGATGTCCTGGTCTTTGTAGAGTTTCAGCAAACCGTCCAGCTGACTCTCGCCGGTGGCCAGGGAGTCCATACTCTTTAGGCCGTCTACCAGCATCCGGGCCTGGGCCTCGTATGGGATGCTGTCGAACATAGACATCTGGTAGGCTGCCGTTTCCAGTCCGTCGGATTCCAGTTTGCGGCGACGCGACATCTTGTACAGTTCCATTTCCACAGACGTGATGGCGCCACCGCCAAGCGGTTGTTGTTCGTCGGAAGTAAACAGCGTACTGAGGAACATGGGCTTCATCCGCTCAAACATGCCTCCGGGAAGTCCCTTTTCGGCCATTTTAGCTTTTACCAGCTTGTAGTCTTCAGGGGGAAGCAGATCCTTGAGGGTTTTACCACCAGCCATGAAAGATTTGGTGATCAGACTCATCTGGCTGCGCAGATTGGTCATTTCCTTCATGTCAATCTCGAAGGTCACACGTTTGACGTTATCCAGCGCTTCGCGCACCGCACCCGGGAGTTCAAATTCATCCTTCGGGATCATGTGGATGGTTCCGTAGAGATAGGATGGCTTTTTCAGGCCTTTGCCACTGATGCTCCACACAAGAGATTTTTCGGTGGGCACCACCGACGCGGCAGGGTAAACCGCCGACTTCTGGGAGGTGGAGCAAGCCAGCAGGCCGAGGAGGGGAAGGAGAAGAAGGGAAATGCGCAGGGAGGGGTTAATGTACCGGCGGGTTTAGCCGCCGAAGTTTGAGGGGTTGCGTAGGGGCGATCCTTGTGGTCGCCCGGTTTGATGGGTTTGAAACGTTTGAAGTGTGGATTTGTTCTTTTTCGGCATCGACACGAAGGCACTAAGACACGAAGGCGCTAAGTTTTTTGAGTGCGCATCGCGCACTTTCCACTATGTCTTTGTGCCTTCGCGTCTTAGTGCCTTCGTGTCAATGTCTTCGCACCTTCTTGTCACTCTCTTCGTGCCTTATCACCTCAGGCGATCAGAGGAACGCACCAGGTTTTCATCCTTTTTAATGGCCCGGTAAGCCAGGATGAGCAGCACTATGGCCAAAATGGGTGGGAATGCACCAATACCGATATTAACGCTGGCGGTTTCGGGCAGGCGCTGGGCATTGAGTACGCCGAGGGCAACGTATAGCGCCATGAAAATCAGGGTGGCCAGCGCCAGGGCTCCGGCCGTCTGCATTTGTCTGGGGCGGTTTTTATAGAGGAAGATCACGCCAATCGTGCCGGCTATCAAAATGAACAGGCTATATCCGGCAGGATGTTCTTTGGACCAAAAAGTACCGTCGGCGAAAAAGTTGTCGCCGGTGGCAAGGAGAGCGGCCTGATCGCCGGTGGCGGTGGCCAGGGGCAGGAAAACGGGGCAAGCCAAGGCAATGGCTGCCAAAAGCAGATAGATGGATTGAATGCGTTGAATCATGATGCTTGAATTGAGGGGGCGAAGATAGACAGTGTTTGAGTTTTCGAGTGTTTGGGTTTTCGAGTGTACGAGTTGGGGTTCGGCTGGGCGTTAGTGGGGAGCACGGGCATGGTGGTTTGAATTTCATCAAAATAACCCGCAAGTAGAAGCACTTATTCTTGCCGGGCTAATGGATATTTGTGCTTAATTATCAAAAAATCCTTCCAATAAATCCCTCATAATACCAAGCCGAACGCCAACTCGAACACCCAAAAACTCAAACACTCGAACACTCAACATGACATATGAACTCAGCTATTGGGAGCGGGAATCCTTTTTCAAATCCATTGATGTAGCCGTGATAGGTTCAGGGATAGTTGGCCTGGCGGCTGCCATTCACCTTAAAACCCTGGATCCGAAACTGCATGTGGCGGTATTGGAACGAGGTACGCTTCCTGTGGGCGCCAGCACGCGCAATGCGGGATTTTCCTGTTTCGGTTCCATGACGGAGCTTTTGGATGATCTGCAGCAGGCATCGGAGGAGCAAGTGCTGGGTGTGGTGGAGAAACGCTGGGCGGGTTTGCAGCGTTTACGAGCCCTGGTAGGCGATGAAAACCTCGATTTCCAGATGCTTGGAGGCTATGAAATGTTTACGGAAGAGGAGGAATCGGTGTTCCGGCAATGTGAAGAATGTATGCCGGAATTCAATGAAAAAATCGGTCGCATCACAGGCTGGAAAGAAGGCTATAAAGTGGTTGACGACCGACTGGCTCGCTTTGGCTTCCGCGGGGTGCGCCACCTGATCCTCAACCAGCCCGAAGGCCAGGTGAATACCGGTAAAATGATGTCGGCCCTGCTGGCCAGGGCACAAGCCGTTGGTGTGCGGATATTTAACGGATTTGCCTTAAAAAGTGTGGAAGATTCTAGTCAGGGCGTGGCACTACACACGGAATTCGGCTGGTCTATACATGTGCCAAAAGCGCTGGTGTGTGTGAACGGTTTTGCGCGCCAGCTCATGAACATGCCGGAGGTGAAGCCTGCACGCAATCAGGTCTTGATCACCCAACCCATCCCTGGACTCCGCGTGGAGGGTTGTTTCCATTACGATCGGGGCTATTTCTATTTCCGCAACCTCGATGGCCGTATCCTGCTCGGAGGAGGCCGGAATCTGGACATGGAAACAGAATTTACGGATCAGTTTGGTCCTAACGAACGCATCCGGCAGGCGCTGGTGCATTTGCTGGAAAATGTGATATGCCCGGGGCAGTCCATCCCGATAGATTCCTGGTGGACGGGTATTATGGGCCTCGGCCCGGTAAAAAAGCCTATCATCGAACGGGTTTTCCCCAACGTAACGGTAGCAGTCCGACTCAGCGGCATGGGCGTAGCCATTGGCACCCTGGTTGGACAGGAAGGAGCGGAAATGGTAGTTTGATTTGCGATTTACGATTGGAATGGCGATTTCAATCGTAAATCGCAAATCATGTAATCGGCAACCGCAAATCCCTATTTCTTAAGTCCAATCTCCCGAAGCCTTTCATCCAGGTATTCCCCGGCGGTGATGGGCTCGTATTGGAGCGGATTGTCGGGTGTAACGCAGCTGGGGAGGCAGGTGAGGTCCATCTGGCTCACCGGATGCAGGAAGAACGGAATACTGAGTCGCGGCAGATGCCATTCCTCACGGGGCGGATTGACTACGCGGTGGGTAGTGCTTTTGAGGTAGTTATTGGTGAGTCGCTGGAGCATATCGCCCACGTTGATCACGATCTCGTCAATTTCGGGCAGCACATTTACCCATTCGTTATTGGTATTCAACACCTGCAATCCGCCAGCGCTGGCGCCTACCAGCAGGGTGATAAGGTTGATGTCTTCGTGTTGTTCTGCGCGAATGGCGCTGGCAGGTTCCTGGGTGATGGGCGGATAGTGGATACTGCGCAGAATGGAATTACCTGCCGTGATTTGCTTCAGGAAGTAATCCGTGGGCAGATTCAAATGAATGGCAATGGCTTCCAGCAATTGGGCGCCGGTCTTTTCAAAGGTTTGATACAACTCTTTTCCCAGTTTTGCCATATCCGGCACTTCTGCAACCTGTACATTGTCAGGATATTGCGCTTTCAAAGGATGATCGGCCGACACTTCCTGACCAATCTGGAAAAACTCCTTCAGGTCGGCCACCTGCGATTGT
>JADZFI010000378.1 GCA_020850025.1 Saprospiraceae bacterium | reverse complement strand
CGATATTTGAGGCCGTTTTGCAGCAGGCGCACGTTGTGCCACAGTTTTTCGCGCAATTCGGGCTTGGTGGTCAGCAGTTCAAAACGCTTGAGCAGTCCTTCTACCAGCGGCATGGGGAGCGACTTGGCGAAGATCTGGCTGCGCATGTTGTATTTCAGGAACTGGATGATTTCCGGCTGTGCGGCAATAAAACCGCCGATCAGCGCCATGCTTTTGGCGAAGGTACTGAAGTAGATGTCTACGTCGTTGGTCACGTTTTGCTCTTCAGCGGTACCGGCGCCGGTAGCGCCCAGCATGCCGTAGCCGTGTGCATCGTCGATGAACAGACGGAAACCATATTTTTCTTTCAGGGTACAGATTTCGCGCAGTTTGCCCTGGTCGCCGCGCATCCCGAATACGCCTTCGGTGATCACCAGGATGCCGCCGCCACTTTCGTCGGTGAGGCGCTTGGCGCGTTCAAGGCATTTTTCGAGGCTCACAACGTCGTTGTGGGTGAAGGCAAAACGTTTGCCCATGTGCATGCGCACGGCATCCACGATGCAGGCATGGCTCTCGGCATCGTACACCACCACATCGTGGCGGGTGAGCAGCGCATCAATGGCCGACAAAACGCCCTGGTACCCGTAATTGACGAGCAGACCGGCGGGTTTGCCCACGTGGTTCGCCAGTTGGGTTTCGAGTTTGTGGTGCAACTGGGTGTCGCCGCTCATCATTCGAGCGCCCATTGGATAGGCCAGCCCCCAGCGGGCGGCGCCTTCTGCGTCGGCTTTGCGCACCTCGGGGTGATTGGCAAGGCCGAGGTAGTTGTTGATACTCCAGCAAACCACCTCTTTGCCCTTGAACTTCATGCGGTTACCGAGTTCCCCTTCCAGTTGGGGAAACATGTAATACCCCTCCGCTACTTCGGCATATTTGCCCAGCGGGCCCGCTTGCTTGTAAATTCTTTCAAATAAATCCACTGTTCAGGTAATTGTTGAATGAGTGAGTGAATGGACTGTTGGACATTGGACATTGGACTGTTGGACATTGGACAGCATCCACGCTTATCTTATTCCTTAGCCTCATTATTCTGCCCGGCGTAGGCCCCCCAATCGCAAATCGCAAATCATGTAATCGTAAATCGCAAATCATCAGATCTCCACCTGGTTCTCCTCCATAAATCCTTGCTGGATCATCCATTTGTCGGAGAAGAACTTGGTGACATACTTGGAGCCGTGATCGGAAAACAGCAGCACTACCACATCGTTTTCGGTGAGTTCGTCCTGCATTTGTTCCAGTGCCTGGAGGGCAGCGCCGCTGGAGTAGCCCACCATCATGCCTTCCATGCGGGCGAGTTCGCGGGAGCGCAGAGCGCTGTCTTTATCCGTCACTTTGATAAACCGGTCAATCAGGTCGAAATCCATATTGGCCGGAATGATGTTTTTCCCTGTGCCTTCAATGCGATAGGGATACACCTCTTTTTCGTCGTAAACCCCGGTTTCGTGGTATTTTTTCAATACAGAACCATAGGCGTCCACGCCGATGATTTTCAGATCAGGGTTTTGTTCGCGCAGGTAACGGCCCGAGCCGCAGAGAGTGCCGCCGGTGCTGGCGCTGCCGATGAGGTGCGTGATGCGGCCGGAGGTTTGTTCCCAGATTTCAGGACCTGTGGTGAGGTAGTGTGCCTCGCCATTCTCCGGGTTATAGTTTTGGTTGATATAGTACGCGCCAGGGATTTCCTTGGCCAGTTGTTCGGCACGACGGTAGTAGGATTCCGGATCGTTGGGCTTGGCTTCCTGAGGGCACAGGTGCACTTCGGCGCCCATGGCTTTGAGATTGTTCAGTTTGTCTTCGCTGATCTTGCTGGTAACGGTAAGCACACATTTATATCCTTTAATGGCTGCTACCATAGCCAGACTGAAACCCGTATTGCCACTGGTGGCGTCTACGATGGTACCTCCAGGCTTAAGTTTTCCGAGGCGCTCGGCGCGCTCGATGATGTGAAGAGCAATGCGGTCTTTAGCACTCAAGCCCGGATTGAAGGCTTCCACCTTGGCGTACACCGTAGCAGGGATGTGAAGTACGATGTTATTCAGACGAATCAGCGGGGTCTTGCCAATTGTTTCAAGGATATTGTTGAAAACCATGCGCCAAAGACTTGTTTAAAAGGTGAAATTCAGATGAAATCAGGGACAAAAGTAGTAAGAAAAGACGGTAGGAACACCATGTAAAATACAAATGTAAAATTAACAAAAAAAAGAATTGAAAATATTTTGATCTATAAAACTGATCACTACCTTCGTGGCCCTTTCGCAGAATATCCTTCTGTAAAAGGCAGGCGTTTACTGAATCGTTTCACTTTTAATCTCCAACACACACTATGCTTGTTTTGTTTACTGCTTTGACGGCCATTGTCCTTGTGCGATTTTTTCCGCAGCTAATGGCCTGTTTCGGCGCATCTTCAGCTCGTCGCTGAAAGCTGCCAGGGTTACCCCACCACCCTTTCCCAACTTCAAAAAATTAGGAAGGCCAGCCTGTTCAGGTTGGTCTTTTTTTTGTGGTATTTCGAACTGACTTATTTTCGCACAGATTTTACACAGATTAGGGCACAGATTTCACACAGAAGGATTTCCCGTCCAGGAAAATTTGAAGGACTCACCTCTCATGCCCCAAACTTTTCTCACTTTCGCCTCCCCATTCCCCACATTCTCCCCATTCCCCACATTATTCACATTCCCCATGCGCAGCCTTCCGCAACTACTCGACCTCATTCAGCAATACGCTCAGGACAATCCTTTTCCACAGGATTTGCCGGAGTTGTACGAGCCTTGCTCCTACATCCTCACACTGGGTGGCAAACGCCTTCGACCGGCGCTTACACTGATGGCGGCAGAGATGTTTGAACGTCGGGCAGAATCGGCATTGCCTGCTGCCTGGTCGGTGGAACTGTTTCACAACTTTTCGCTGATGCACGACGATATCATGGATGCTGCACCCTTGCGAAGAGGGCAGCCCACCGTGCATGAAAAATGGAACCAAACCACGGCCATCCTCAGCGGCGATGTGATGTTGATTTATGCCTATCGCTTCCTTACCCGTTTCCCAAAGCCGCATACCGTTGCCCGGCTAGTGGAAATTTTCAACCGGGTAGCCACCGAAGTGTGTGAAGGACAACAGATGGACGTCAACTTTGAAACGCGCACGGCCGTGAGCATCCCGGAATATATCCGCATGATCGAATTGAAAACGGCCGTATTGCTCGGCGGAGCCCTGGAAATGGGTGCTGTTTGTGCCGAAGCAGAAGAGTCGGATGCCCGGCACTTGTACGAACTGGGTCGACTGGCAGGCATCGCTTTCCAGATCCAGGATGATCTGCTGGACACCTACGGCGACCCGGCAAAATTCGGCAAACAGGTGGGCGGAGATATTTTGCAGAACAAAAAGACCCTGCTGGTGCTAAAAACGCTCGAAACAGCCCCTGAAGCCGACCGAAAAGAACTGCTGCATTGGATGCAAACCGGCGCTGAAAACCCAGATACCAAAGTGGCTGCCGTACGCGCTATTTTTGATCGCAACCGTATTCCGGAACTAATAGAAGCAGAAAAACAACACTACCAACAGGCAGCTTTCCAACACCTCGATGAAGTTAAGGCGCCCGAAGAACGCAAAACAGTTCTGCGCAACAGCCTCGAAGCGCTGTTCGAAAGAGAGAGGTAGACGACGTACGATGTGCGACATACGATGTGCGACTGCAGGTAGATGATCTGCCATGCCCAGCGTGAGTCGTAAGTCGTAAGTCGTTTACCTTTTAAAATCCAGCAGGAATGCCTTTACGACTTCCTGGAAGTGATACTCGTCGTCGTCGTAAAAGTCCACTTCAACGGGCAGTACGTACATGGGGAGCTGGTTTTTCCAGAAAAAATCGCGGTGTAACTCCAGACGCATGGCATCTTTTTCCGTGGTGAGGATGATCTTGTTCCGGCTGTCGAGACGACCGAATCGGCGGATCATATCGTTGAGTTCGTCTTCCTTGAAAAAGTGATGATCTTCGAATTCCAGGGTCTGGGCAGACCGCACGGAGGTTTTCAGGTGTTTAAGCAAATAATCCGTATTGGCGATGGCGCTCACCAGCAGTACATCTGTGTCTAGATCCAGCGAGCGCTTGAGGTCGGGGCGCAAAAGATCGTATGGTGTTCCGTAGCGATAGCGGGAAAAAAACACTTTTTGTCGCGGG
>JADZFI010000377.1 GCA_020850025.1 Saprospiraceae bacterium | reverse complement strand
CTCGGAAGTCACCCCGACACTTAAAATCCAACACCAGCCCTTACGAAGTTGCCGGTTGCCTTGCGGCTATTACCAATCCCGTTTTACCCGGTAATTGCCCGTTATGGTGTGATTTCCTCCATTTAAATCCACAAAGGTGCCGCTGAAGGTGCCTATGAGCAGGTCGCCCACCGAGAGAGCAACCGAAGTAACGGTGGTGTTCAGGTTGCTTTGCGCCATATTGACTTCCAGGGGGTCCACAAAAAAGCGGTCGAGCGGGAAGACGCCGGTCTGGATATCCGGGCTGGACCAACCCAGATTAATGCCAAACTGGTTGCCGCTCTGTGCCCAAATATTGGTGGAGTAACCGTTAGACGGGAAGCTATCCTGCAGTACCGACACTGTAGGATCCACCAGGGTAACGGTGGCGCCACCATCGAGGGACTATTGAATAAACTCGCTCAGTGAGGTGCAAACCGCTATATCGCCCAGATTGGCAGTGTTGTTGCTGAAGGTGAAATTTTGCATTGCACTTTCTTTGAGTTCGGTCAGGTCGTACCCTATCACATTACCTCCAACAGGCGCTGCAGTGCAGGTGGCATAGGTATGACTGAAAAGGCCATCATTGTCAGTGAAAATCACCAGGGGGTAACTATTGTCAATGATCAGCCTGGCATAGCCGTTCGTCACCGGAGCGTTGTTGCAATCTACCAATCGGCCCTGGACGTTTATGGTTTGGAGGTTGGGTACATTTGTGATGATGATATCCGGAAGGGTTACATCTGCCGAGAACGGACCAATGTCTGCAGTGTAAAGCGTGGCATTGCCGTTACAAGCGGTGCTGTATTGAGTCACCCATACTTTCAACGGCATGTCTTTGGCAATGGCGCCGCTGTAAAATCCGTCCATGTCGGTTTGGCCATGGCCGCAACCCCATCCCATTCCCTGGTCGGCCGGGCCGATCCATACGTGCACGCCCACAGCCGGTGTTTGCAGGTTGTTAAAGTACACATGACCGCTGGCATTAATGCTGGGATAAGGGGCATCGTAGTTCCACCAGGAGAAGTGGCTCACCTGGCCTACGTATTCGTTACCTGATTTTTTGGCAAGGCCCTCCTCCAGCCAGTAGCCGTCGGCTTCATTGTAGTGCCAGAGAGGCATGTTGTCGGGTGCGCTGGAGACAATAGATGGATCAATGGGAACGCGGATTTCCACCTGTTCACCGGCAGCTACGTTGAGTTTTTGTCCGTTTGCAGCGTATAATTCTACTCCGATCATACCGAAAGTGGCCAACTGGCGCAGCTCTCCGGCCGCATTGATGGCGCTGAGGTTGCCAGGCATGGAAAGCGACATGGTATGGCGATCAGTTGGGTCCAGGAAGCGGGCAATCACCCGAACGCTGCCACTGTAGGGCGCGCCGTTAGCATTAGCAATGGCGTTGGCAGGGAAAATAAGCCTGGCCCCACCAGGCACCTGAACAGTTCCGCCGCTACCGCCATTCAACGATCCAACTTCAGTTTGTTCCAGCAATTGGATGGTGAGCGACTGTATGGATTTATTTTTTACCTGATAGGCGCGGTTAAAACTGAAGTAACCGCTTTTTTCTACCGTCACCAGGGCGTGATCGCCGGGCAGGCGCGTGGCTGTCAGTCGGAACACGCCATTCGCGTCGGTCAGGGTGGCCTCATCTCCGGCCTTGACGAGCGCTCCGGAAACGGGTTCGTTGTTTTCATTGATCACCTGGCCGGCAAAGGCCACTTCTACGGTAGGGCCGCTCACAAAGGGGTCGTTGTCTTCACAGGAGGTGAAGCACATGCCGAGCAGCAATAAAAGGGATAAAAGCCAATTCTGTTTTTGCATGATGTAACAGTGTTTATTGTGAAAGTTTGTGTTGGTCACTGTTACACGCAGATACATCAAAGGAGGTTGGGTGGGGGCGGGAAAAGATTTTCGTGGAGGGGCGTTTCGTGTTTATTTCACACCGACTTCGAGCAGATTGTTTCGCACAGATTTTACACAGATTTTTTGCACAGATTTTTTGCACAGATTTTTTGCACAGATTTTCCCTACAGATTTCAGCAGGACGGTGCTACTATGGGTGTTTATGCCATGCCGTACGCCTCTCTTCTGTGTAAAATCTGTGGGAAACAATCTGTGCGAAAAATCTGTGGGAAACCTGCTCGAAACCCCTACCCGCCCTCCAGCTCATCGCCGAAACTGTCGTCGGGTTTTTTAGGCTTGCCGGTACCTTCGTCCAGCTCGTCATTGTAAATATCAGGAGAGAAGTCTTCTTCATCCCCACCGGGCGTCAGGCCGCTTTCGTACGCCGCGCAGTTGGTTTCTATGCCCAGGTCGCCTTGCGGTCGTACAAATCGTGCATTGAAGTCATAGCCGGAGGTGGCATCTTTTTCCAGGCGATTGATAAAGGAGGCAAAAATAGGACGGGCCATACGGGCGCCCTGACCATCGCTGAGGCTCAGGAACCGGATCCAGCGGTCTTCCCCGCCTACCCAGGTGCCCACCACCAGTCGGGGTGTTACCCCCATAAACCAGCCGTCGGTATAATCGTTGGTGGTACCGGTTTTTCCGCCTACCTGACTTTTAAGGGTGTTAATACCCGGAGCGCCTTTTACATTGTACTGAAGCATATCCAGCATTACCCAGGTGGCATTGGCAGCCAAAGCGGCATGCTCTTCCGGCACGGAACGGTACAAAACACGCCCATTTTTATCTTCGATACGTTTGATCACAAAGGGAACGCCGTACATGCCTTTGTTCGCAAAAGCAGCATAAGCTCCAGTCATCTCGAAGGGTGTCAGGTCGGCGGCGCCCAGGCAAATGGAGGGTGATCCCGGCGGAATCAGATACCGGCCATTGGATTGTCGGGCGGAGTCAATGCCGAGCTTTTCACACAGGCCGCGCACAGGTTCAGTGTCGCCGAGTTGTTTCATGAGAAAGGCGCTCACCGTGTTCACCGAGTTTTTCAGTCCTTCTTTCAGGTTTATCCGTGCGCCGGAATAGGTGCCTGTGGAGTTTCTCGGCGTCCAATCGGCCAAATGGGTGAAATTCATGTACCTCCCGGGTATGGTGACCGGGTTGTCGTACACTTCAAAACAGGGGCTTATGCCTTGCTGGGCAATAGCGGTGGCGTAGATGAACGGTTTGAACGTGGAGCCCACCTGACGCCGGGTCATGATGTGGTCGTACTGAAAGTATTTAAAGTTGACGCCGCCCACCCAGGCTTTTACCTCCGAGGTAGTGGGGTCAACCGCCAGCAAGCCGGTTTGCAGGAACATCCGGTGATAGCGCAGGCTGTCCATGGGGCTCATTACCGTATCTTTTTCCAGGCGCGCACTGTTCCAGGAAAACACCTTCATTTTGGTCGGCTGGCTGTATTGTTTGCGTACGGCGGTGTTAAGGGCCTTGTACTGGCTTTTGGCATCGGTCCATTCCTTGCTGGCCATGATGCGGCGGTAAGCAGAGGCCTGGTCGCCGGTCACTATTTTTGAGAGGAGCATTTTCGCCAGGGCGCCTTCTTTTTTCTCCTCTGCCAGCATACGATCCATATCCACCGGCCTGAGTTCGAAGGCAAAGCGGTTCTTGAACTTATCGGCCACGGCATCCATGTACTTGGGCCACATTTTTTCGTATCGTTCTCCTTCCCGCACCAGCTTCCAGAGCGATTCTTTTCTGGCAGTGATTTCTTCATCCGTGGCATCGCCGGTGCGGAACGACCAGGGGTCGCGACCTTTCCAGACCTGGAAAAAACGCGCCTGAATTTTTTTCATTTGCTCCTGCATGGCCGCTTCGGCATGGCGTTGGTAGGCCGGGTCGATGGTGGTATAGATTTTCAGGCCGTCGCGATAGATATCGTATTTGGAGCCGTCTTTGCGCCGGCATTCAGGCAGTTCCAGCAGGGAGTCGCGCACTATTTTTTCCAGATAATCGCAGAGATAGGGCGCCCGGTCGTCGGTAAAGGTCACCTGTTTGAATTGCAAACCCAGGGGCAGCACCTTGAGGCTGTCGTACTGTTCCTCCGTGAGTATCTCATTTTTTCGCATTTGCGAAAGCACCACCCAGCGGCGTTTGATGCTGCGATCGGGGTGACGGTTGGGGTTGTAGTAGGAGGGGTTTTTCAGCATCCCGATGAGGGTGGCCGACTCCTGGATGTTGAGTTCTTTCTGACTTTTATTGAAATAAACTTCGGAGGCGGCGTGAATGCCGTAGGCGTTGTTGATAAAGTTGAACTGATTGAGGTACATCGAAATGATCTCCTCTTTGGTGTAGGCGCGTTCCAGTTTTACGGCCGTGATCCATTCCCGAAGTTTGATATAAACCAGTTTGGCCAGTTTTTCAAATTTGCCCAATCCTTCAAAATCGCGATCAGAATACAGCATTTTGGCCAACTGTTGGGTAATGGTAGAGCCCCCGCCTGCGCTGTGATCCTGCAACAGCACGGTGCGCACCACCACGCGCATGACCGCGCGACCATCAATGCCGCAGTGACTGCGAAAACGCTCGTCTTCGGTGCTGATCAGGGCATCCACCAGATGCGGACTCAACTCATTATAGGAAACAGGCACCCGGTTCTCGACGAAATATCGCCCCAGCACCTCGTTGTTATTGGCCAGCACCTCGCTTGCCACGGCAGAAGATGGGTCTTCCAGTTCCCGGAAAGAAGGAATGGCGGTCAGACTGATCACCAGAAAGATCAGGACAGCCGCCCCCAGGCCACCAAAAAACAATCGCCAGCCCCAGCGAATGATCTTCCGATACAGAGGCATCCGCTTTTTCTGCAAAGCAGCCTTTATTGAAATGAGATGCTGTGGTTCTGTCATTCGAGTGTGCGAGTTTTCGAGTGTTTGAGTGTTTGCGTTTTCGGGTGTTCGAGTTGGCGTTCGGTCGGGCTCCACTACCAGCCGCTCTCCGAAGGAGAGCAAACAAACCCTTAGTGCCTTCGCGCCTTTGTGCCTTAGTGTCTTAGTGCCCTCTTTGTGCCTTCTCCTGCACAAAAGTATAAATACCACGGCTTTTCTGATCTTAGCCGGATGAAACTGTTGGCGCCGCTTTTTTTAGGCATTACTTTATGGGCTTGTACGGCAACTGTTCCTAAACCACTGGAACCTG
>JADZFI010000376.1 GCA_020850025.1 Saprospiraceae bacterium | reverse complement strand
CGACAATCAGAAGATTACGTTCCTCGATACACCGGGTCACGAAGCCTTTACGGCCATGCGTGCGCGCGGCGCCAAGGTGACGGATATTGCCATCATCGTGATCGCTGCCGACGACAGCATCATGCCGCAAACACGCGAGGCCATCAGCCACGCACAGGCAGCAGGCGTACCTATTGTATTTGCCATCAACAAAATTGATAAGGCAGGCGCCGATCCGGAACGCATCAAAAATGAACTGGCCCAGATGAACTTCCTTGTGGAAGAATGGGGCGGCAAATACCAAAGCCAGGATATTTCCGCTAAAAAAGGCCTGAACATTGATAAACTGCTGGAAAAAGTACTGCTCGAGGCCGAAATCCTCGAACTGAAAGCCAATCCGAACCGTCGTGCCATCGGTACAGTGCTCGAGGCCTCCCTGGAAAAAGGGCAGGGCTATGTGGCTAAGGTTCTGGTGGAAAACGGCACCATCCAACAGGGCGACCCCATCATTGCAGGCGAATTTGCCGGCAAAGTGAAAGCCCTGTTCAGCGAACGCGGTAAAAAGATAAAGAGCGCCGGTCCGGCACAACCCGTTGTGGTGCTGGGTCTGCCCGGAGCTCCTCAGGCCGGTGAAAAAATCAAAGTAACCGCCACCGAAAGCGAAGCCAAGGAAATCGCGTCCAAACGCGGCCAGATCATTCGCGAACAAGCCAACCGCGCCAACAAACGTATCTCCCTTGAAGAAATCGGACGCCGTCTGGCTCTTGGTAACTTTAAAGAACTCAAAGTTATCGTTAAGGGCGACGTGGACGGCTCCATCGAGGCACTTTCCGACTCGCTCATCAAGCTGTCTATCGAGAAAGTACAGGTTTCTGTTATCCACAAGGCCGTGGGCCAGATCGTGGACTCCGACGTTATGCTGGCTTCCGCTTCGGATGCCATCATCATCGGCTTCCAGGTGCGCCCATCTCTCACTGCCCGCAAACTGGCAGAAAAAGAGGGCGTAGAGATCAAGCTCTACTCCATCATCTACGAAGCCATCGAAGAGGTCAAGGCCGCTATCGAGGGTCTCCTGGAGCCAACCAAGGAAGAAGAGATCATGGGTCAGGTGGAGATCCGCGAGGTGTACAAGATTTCCAAAGTGGGCACTGTGGCAGGTTGCTACGTGCAGGAGGGCAAAATCAGCCGCAATCACCACGTGCGCATTATCCGCGACGGTATTGTGGTGTACCCTACCAACGCCAACCAGCACGCCGAACTGGCTTCACTCAAACGTTTCAAGGAAGACGCCAAGGAAGTCAAAACCGGCATGGAATGTGGTATCACGATCAAGAACTTCAACGACCTCAAGGTGGGCGATGTGATCGAATCCTATGTGATTAACGAGGTGAAGGCTACGCTGAAATAAGCTTTTACCGAAGTGTACCAATAAAAAACCGGGCGGCTCTGCATTGTGCAGAGTCGCCCGGTTGTGTTTGGGATGTTAACAAGGGAAAAACCGCTCACCCAGCCTCGCAAGAGGCCCAACTTTAATAACTATGCATCAAAACTCACCACCACCCTTTTGCTCACCGGGTGCGCCTGGCAAGTAAGCACGTAGCCAGCTTCCACTTCGTCGGGCTCGAGGCCGTAGTTGACGCTCATTTCCACCTTACCTTCCAGAATTTTAGCTTTGCAGGTGCTGCACACACCGCCTTTGCAGGAGAATGGCAGATCGGCGCCGGCGCGCATCGCAGCATCCAGCAGAGTGGAGCCGTCGGAAGGCAGCTTGAAATCGAATTCGGCGCCGTCCTGAATCACGGTAATAGAAGCTTCAAATGCCTCCTTGACGCTTGATGCAGCCGGTTTAGACTTGCCGGCAGTGGTGTTGAACAGCTCAAAATGTACGCTTTTATGGTTGGCGCCCAGGCGCAACAGCGTGTCTTTTACCTCAAAAACCATTTCTTCGGGGCCGCAAAGAAAGAAGGCATCCACCTCAGCGGGGTTAAAAAACACCTTTCCATAGCGCTCACATTTTTCGCCCGTTATGCGGCCCTGAAACAAATCGCTTCCCAGCGATTCGCGGCTCAGTACATGGTGTACGGAAAGCCGGTCGGGATAACGGTTTTTAAGCTCTTCCAGTTGTTCCCGGAAAATGATATAGTCGAAAGAACGGTTGCCATAAAAAAGCACAAACCGGCTCCCGGGCTCTGTTTCAAGTGTACTGCGCAGGATGCTCATCACCGGCGTGATGCCGCTGCCGGCGGCAAAAGCCACGTACATTTTTTCATTGGCCGGATCGAGTTCGGTGAAGAAGTTGCCCTGCGGCGGCATCACCTCCAGGGTATCGCCCGCTTTCAGATGTTCGTTGGCCCAGGTGCTGAACACCCCTCCATCCACTTTTTTCACGGCTACCCGCAGATCGTTGTCGTGCACACCGGTACAAATGGAATAAGAGCGGCGCACTTCTTCGCCTCCGATAAGGGTTTTCAGCGTGAGGTACTGACCCTGTTTGAACTGAAAGGCCTGGCGCTCCTGGGCGGGCACGTCGAAAGCAACGGAAACCGTATCGGGCGTTTCGCGGCGCACCTCGCGCACTTTTAGGGGGTGAAATTGGACAGACATGGTTGGGCGATTGTAACACAAAAAGTGTACCTCGATACAACGGGGTACACTTTTTGGCGATATGGTTGATTGGAGCGCCGGGGGCGGCATGCGCCCAACCCCGTATTAAGCTGCCAGCGTGTTCACGTGGCGCATCAGGCCACTTTTCAGGTTGGCGGCCTTATTGCGGTGGATGTTGCCACGTTTGGCCAGACGGTCGATCATGCTTACAACCTTCGGAAGGAAAGTTTCAGCAGCTGACTTGTCTTTCATATCGCGCAGGTTTTTGATGGCTGTGCGAGCAGATTTTTTGTAGTAGCGGTTTTCCAGGCGACGCTTAGTCGTTTGGCGGATGCGCTTGAGAGCGGACTTGTGGTGTGCCATATTTTACAGCAAAAATGGTGCTTTTTAATAAAATTCCGTTCGGTTCTCGTTTTGGGCGGGCAAAGGTAGAATTTTTTTGGTAAAAAAGAAAAATCAGTGGTAAAAATTTCCCAAAAGTTGAACAATCACTGTTTCATGCCTCAAACTTTCTTTCTATTTGCCCAAATAAGCACACAATAACGAATAACCTACGGATGCAAACAGTTTGCTACCTTTGCACTCCGAAACCCCAAAACAGCTTTTTAAACGGTCAAAAGTTTTATGAAACGAGTCGTTGTAACTGGCATT
>JADZFI010000375.1 GCA_020850025.1 Saprospiraceae bacterium | reverse complement strand
GTCAGTGAAGCCATTGACTATGTGATGATGGAAGAACTGGAACGTCAGCTCGACGAGGAATAAAAGACACGAAGGCGCAAAGACACGAAGATAAAAAGGGGTTATTTGGCTTCGCCAAATAACCCCTTATCTATTTAATTGGCCTTCGGCCAATCCTTCGAGCCTTTGCGTCTTAGCGCCTTTGTGTAGGCGTGCCTTGGCGCCTTGCTCTTACATGTTGGCAATGATCTCGTCGCCGAACTCGGAGCACTTGAGTTTGGTGGCGCCTTTCATGAGGCGTTCGAAATCATAAGTCACGCGCTTTTTGCGGATGCTGCGCTCAATACCCTTGATGATCAGTTTGGCGGCCTTGTCCCAGCCGAGGTATTCGAACATCATGACACCGGATAGGATCACGGAAGAAGGGTTCACCACGTCTTTTCCGGCATATTTTGGTGCGGTGCCGTGGGTAGCTTCGAAAATGGCGTGTCCGGTCAGGTAATTGATGTTAGCGCCTGGTGCGATACCGATACCGCCAACCTGTGCAGCCAGAGCATCGGAAAGGTAGTCGCCGTTGAGGTTGAGGGTAGCCACCACATCGTATTCGGAAGGGCGGAGCAGGATTTGCTGCAGGAAGGCATCGGCGATACTGTCTTTTACCAGCATTTTGCCGGCAGCGAGGGCATCGGCCTGAGCTTTGTTGGCAGCATCTTCGCCTTTGTCGGCCTTGATACGGTCGTATTGAGCCCAGGTAAACACGCGATCTCCGTATTCGCGCTCGGCGAGTTCGTAGCCCCAGTCTTTGAATTTACCTTCGGTAAACTTCATGATATTGCCTTTGTGTACGAGCGTGAGCGATTTACGCTTGTATTTGAAGGCGTATTCCAGGGAGGCGCGCACGAGGCGTTCTGTTCCTTCTTTGGAAACCGGCTTGATACCGATGCTGGAAGATTTAGGAAAGCGGATCTTTTTTACCCCCATTTCATTTTGGAGGAAAGCGATCACTTTATCGGCTTCCGGAGTGCCGGTCATGTACTCGATACCGGCGTAGATGTCTTCCGTATTTTCGCGGAAAATGACCATATCTACGAGTCCGGGCTCTTTAACCGGGCTTGGCACCCCCTTGAACCACCGAACGGGGCGAACGCAGGCATAGAGATCGAGTTGCTGACGAAGCGCTACATTCAAAGAGCGAATACCACCGCCAACCGGAGTAGTGAGCGGGCCTTTGATGGCCACTTTATACTCGTCGATTACTTTGAGGGTATCATCGGGCAGCCAGTTTCCGGTTTTGTTGAATGCTTTTTCTCCGGCGAGTACTTCCTTCCAAACAATTTTTTTCTTGCCTTTATAGGCTTTTTCCACTGCGGCATCCAGCACTCGTACCGATGCAGCCCAAATATCTGGGCCGGTGCCATCGCCTTCAATGAATGGAATAACTGGATCGTTGGGGACTTTTAGTTTGCCCCGTTTAATCGTAATTGCAGAACCTTGCATTGTATTGAAAATGATATTTGGTGAATCCGGTTTAAGGAGCTTTTCCGGTCGTTTTCCGGAGTGCGCGAAGGTACTGGTTTTGCTCGGAAAGAGGGGGCGTATGCCTGGAAATTTGCGTATTTTTATATGATTTCATGTGTCATTCCTGAAAAAAAATGGACATATGACTTGATTTTTCAAAACCATTTCTACCTTTGCGTCGCACCGATTTGAGTTTTAGCCCTTTCAGGAGTTCCCCTTTTTAATCTCTCCCATGAACGAACTCCACACTCAAGTTGGGCATTTGCCATGTTTAGCCCGGCAAAAACCAAAGTTTAATATTTACACACATCAGCGTACTCCGGTGGCAAGAGCGCCAGTGCATCAGTATGATGTCGGCGAGCTGAAAATTTACAGACATGACCGAAGCAATTTCAACCAGTAGAGCCCTCAATACCAAGCCATTCTACCGCCACTCAGCATTTGTAATAGTTCTGTTGGCGTTTTTTATCAGTACTGCGTTCAAACCCGTTCGTCCGAACCCATCCAGGGCTGAAGACGCTGAAATGATGCAGTTCCGTAGCGAAATCATCGGCTACGCACAAAATTTTCTTGGACTCCGTTATCGTTCTGCGGGTCATTCCCCTAAAACGGGGTTTGACTGCTCCGGTTTCACCAATTTCATTCTGGATGAATTTGGGGTAAAGGTGTCCACCTCCTCCTCTACTCAATCTCGTCAGGGAATTAAAGTGCCCCTAAGTGATGTGCTTCCGGGCGACCTGATCTTTTTCGGCAGCCGTGGCCGTATTCAACATGTTGCCATGGTGATCGAAAAAACGGCTGAAGGCATCTTCTGTGTTCACAGCACCTGCACCCGCGGCATCGTTGTTGAAAATATTTCCACTTCCAAATACTGGAAACCTAGAATCCTGTTCGCAAGGGATGTGATATCAGCGCAGGCAGGCTAAAGGCCGCATCAAAGCAAAACGAAACCAGTATGGTGGAAAGGGTTGTCTCTGTAAAGGGGCAACCCTTTTTGTTTCCAAGAAAGATTTTTCCGAAAATTTCCCAATCCACTTGGTCATTTTCTCAATCCAAAATTATCTTTGCACCCGCTTCTAAAAGAAGGAGTTTTCGCCGGATTAGCTCAGCGGTAGAGCAGCTGATTCGTAATCAGCAGGTCGAGGGTTCAAATCCCTTGTCCGGCTCCAACATCGGGATGTAGCGCAGCCCGGTAGCGCGCGTCGTTCGGGACGACGAGGTCGCTGGTTCGAATCCAGTCATCCCGACCAGGAACATCACCCAAAAAAAGGCCGTCCATCCGACGGCCTTTTTTTTATCCTCAAGGCCAAGTTGCATAACAATATGATTCAACTTATTGATACCCACGCACATTTGTATTCCGGAAAATTTGATGCAGACCGCTCGCACATGGTGCAGCGGGCTATTGACGCCGGCATCATCCGGATGTATCTTCCCAATATTGATACTGAATCCATAGACGGAATGATGGCTCTGGAAGCTGCCTTCCCCGAGCATTGCTTCGCCATGATGGGGCTGCATCCCAGCTCTGTTCAGCCAGACACCTATGAGTCAGAGCTCAAAACCGTTGAAAAATGGCTGGGAGAACGCACCTGGGCCGGTATCGGCGAAACTGGCATCGATCTTTATTGGGACAAGACCACCCTGGCTATCCAGCAAATCTCCTTCGCCAGACAGTGTGAATGGGCCAAAGAGCTTGGTAGGCCTATCATTATCCACAGTCGGGAAGCCAACCGGGAGGCCCTTGACATTGTGAAAAATGCGCAGGATGGACGCCTGCGCGGCATATTCCATTGCTTCTCGGGCACCCTTGATGAAGCCCGCGAAATGATTGACCTCGGCTTTATGCTGGGCATTGGCGGCACCCTTACCTACCCCAAGTCGGAATTGCCCAATATCCTTCGGGAGATACCCTTGCATCACATCGTGCTGGAAACCGATGCTCCCTACCTCCCGCCTGTACCACATCGCGGCAAACGCAATGAAAGCGCATTCATCCGGCACACCGCAGAAGCGCTCTCGGAAGCGAAAGTGCTACCCATGGCAGAGATCGCCCGAACCACCACTGCCAATGCGCTTCGCATGTTTGCCTGAACATCACCTATTTTTTTTAAAACAAAATTTGCGCATTTTAAAACAAGTCGTATATTTGCGACACCTGCATGAATTCCTGGTTTGATATGGCCAAAAACTCCTCAGAAGCGCCGCGCGCTTTTGTACTCCTATTTTTTGACCAACCTCTTTTGTAACCAGTGAACTTAAATCTTGCCTCCGCAGCCCTCAAAAAGTATTTTGGTTTCGACCAGTTCAGACCCCTTCAGGCAGACATCATCCGCAATGTTTTTGATGGGAAAGACACACTGGTGCTGATGCCCACAGGTGGGGGTAAAAGTCTTTGCTACCAAATACCCGCTGTTACCCTGGAAGGAGTGGCCGTAGTGGTCAGTCCGCTTATTGCCCTGATGAAAGACCAGGTTGAAGGGCTCAGCGCCAACGGTATTCCGGCCGCCTTCATCAACAGCAGCCTGAGCCTCGATCAGCAGCGAAATGTAGAGAACGCCCTAATGGCCGGATACGTCAAACTCCTGTATGTAAGTCCGGAAAAATTGGTGTCCCAAAATTTTCAGCCCCTGCTGAAACGACTGAAAATTACCCTTTTCGCCATTGATGAGGCACACTGTATTTCAGCCTGGGGGCACGATTTCCGCCCGGAATACACTCAGCTGAGGTTTCTGAAAGCCCAATTCCCCGGAATTCCGGTCATTGCACTCACCGCCACAGCCGACAAGCTCACCCGAAAAGACATCATTTCCCAGCTTGGCCTGGCAGATCCTTCCGTCTTTATTGCCTCTTTCGACCGGCCCAATATCTCCCTGACAGTCCGCCCGGGTCAAAAAAGATTTGAGCAAATGGTGGATTTCCTGAAATCCCGTCAAAATCAGTCGGGCATCATCTATTGCCTTTCCAGAAAAGGTTGTGAAAGTCTGGCTGAAAAACTAAATGCCAGAGGCTTCAAGTCCGATTTTTACCATGCAGAAGTACCACCGGCCCGAAGATCCAAGGTGCAGGAAGACTTTATCAATGACCGTACTCCGATCATTTGCGCCACTATTGCCTTTGGTATGGGCATAGATAAAAGCAATGTGCGGTTTGTGGTTCATTACAACCTGCCTCGCAACCTGGAAGGGTATTACCAGGAAATAGGAAGGGCCGGCCGTGACGGATTAGCCTCCGATGCCCTGTTGTTTTTCAGCTATGCCGATTTGTTATCCTACCGGGAAATGATTGACCAGGGGGAGGCCGGTGCGGAGCAAAAAGCCTTGAAACTGGCCAAACTGGAGCGTATGTATCAGTTTGCCGAAGCGCCGGTTTGTCGCAGAAAAACAGTACTCAACTATTTTGGCGAACCATACGACGGGCAATGCGGCAATTGTGATGTTTGCAAGAATCCTCCCCGGCACTTTGATGGTACCGTAGCCGCCCAGAAGGCCCTTTCCGCCATCGCACGAACCGGCCAGCGTGTGGGCATGAATCTGCTGGTGGATATTTTGCGAGGGAGCAACCGCAGAGAGATTTTCGAGCATAATTATCATCAGATCAAAACCTATGGCGCCGGGAAAGAATATGGTTACGACGATTGGTTATACCTGCTTTCCCAGATGCTGCACATAGGGCTGATCGAAATAGCCTACGACGACCACAATTGCCTTCGAGTGACAGATGAAGGCAAAAAGATCTTGTTTGACGGAAAAAAGGTTTCTCTCGCCATGCCACTTGCCAAGCCAAAGCCTAGCGAAAGAATGTCGGCGCCCAAAGTGGTGGAAAAAAGCAAAACGCAACTTCAAAAAGAGGAATTGCTGGCACGCCTTCAGCACTTGCGGCGTGAGATGGCCATTCAACAAGGTATACCGCCTTACACTCTTTTCAGCGATGTAACACTGCAGCAAATGTCGGAGAGACGACCGCTAACAGATGCGGAAATACTGGAAATCGAAGGTGTTAGTGAACGCAAGCTTCAATTGTACGGCGATGCATTTATTCGGGAGATTCGAAGATTTGTACTGGAAAAATCAGCTTCGGGCGAGCGGCTGACGGGAAGTACTCATTTTATCACCTATGATATGTACATGAATGGCAAGTCGGTGGAAGAAATAGCCGGGGAGCGCGGCTTTAGCACCCTGACCATTATGAACCATCTGGCAACCATGTATGAAAGAGGTGAGTTGCTGCAAATTGACCAATGGTTAAGTCCGGAGGCTAACGATATCATTCAGGGCGCCTTGCCTCTATTTGAGGAGCCCTTTCCCTTGAAACCAATTTTCGACCATTTCTCGGAACGGTACAGCTATGACGAAATCCGTTGGGCGATTGCAGACTATCGAAGGGCCAGAGAAACAGCAACCAAATAAACCCTTGCGCCTGGTCGCCACAGGCCATATAAGAGAAATGGCCCCGGAACTCGTTTGCCCCGGGACCTTATTCCCTTGTATAATCTCATGAAAACTTTCGAATGGTGGATCAATCTTGCAGATTGGCTATATGAGTTATCTACCCTGATTGATGATACAAAGGTGCGGGCTTATTCCGGGGTGCAACAGGACAGCAAACGGGGGCAAATCGCCCGGGGGATTTGAAGCGTTTTGGACTATTTTTTTATTTTATTTATTGATTATCAACACTTTAATACGATTGAAATTTAAGCGACTTTTCCGCTCTTTCAGTAACTTTTGATAGATATTCCTTTCAAACAGGCACAAAAAAAACGCGGCGCTCGTTTGCGCCGCGTTCGGATTTCCCGTATATAATCTCATGAAAAGTTTCAAAACTGTGGTCAATAACCGCTCTGCATCATTTCCCGTCGTCGTTATCAATTATTGACAGTACAAAAGTGCAGCAACTCCAACCCCGGCGCAAAGACAAAAAATGCAATTTGTTGAAAAAATAAAAGCTCTAAATTCGGCCAAAATCGCAGCAAAAGAAGCTATTTGGACAAATATTGCACTTTTAAGACCTGTTGTTTGTTGAAATAAATCAGCAAAACAAAAGTATTTTTTTCCATTTTTTCTTTTTTGGTATCGTTCAAACGCCGCTTGAAAGTCAATAGTTGTGTGAATTTTGCTAATAATTTGTTGTTTCAATGGCAATTCGTCTTCCAGCGCCTTTTTTAACCACAAAAGAAACGTACCTTTGAAGCCACTACTAATCCAGTTGTTGATTGCTCGATCAATCCCAACCCAATCAATGTTATTAACATCTAACGTCCGATGAAAAGAATGCTACTTGCTTCTGCCCTTTCCGCCCTCTGTTTGGCCACTACGGCCCAGATAACCATCACTAACACGACCTTCCCTGCAGCCGGCGATTCACTTGTATATACGGTGGACAATTCGCCAATCGGCATCAATCCGGCTACACCACCCGGTGGGCCGCAAACCTGGGATTTCAGTTCACTGCAATCAGATGATCAGTTATCGTTTGTATATAGTCCGGCAAACGCAGGCAGCCAGCTGGCCAATTACCCTGGCGCTGATTTGGTCATCCTTGGTCAGACAGGGGAGACCTATTTCAATGTGACGAACGGCAAATTCGAGGTGATGGGCTTTGCCGGAGGCGATCCAACCGGCTTAGGAGTGAATGTGTTAGCTAAATTCAGCCCTTTTGTCCTTGAGCGCTACTCGCCCATGAGCTTTTTCGACATCAAACAAACCACGACAGACCTGAATCTCGCATTTCCTACTGATCAACCACCATTGGACAGCATTTTTTCAGGCCTTCCGGTTAATATTGACTCCATGCGTGTCAGAATCAATACGGAGCGCCTGGGGGTAGTGGATGCCTGGGGAACCGCCACCATTCCAGGTGGCACTTACCCTGTTCTTCGGGAAAAAAGAACAGAATACACTACTACTGGTATAGATGTTTATGTGGAGTTGTTTCCTGGCTTTGGTCAATGGGTTGACCTTGGCACCATCATCGGCGGCGGTGGCGGCGGTGGTATTGGAGGCTTTATCGGAACGGATACAACCATAACTTATCGTTTTTTGAGCAATACAGAAAAAGAAGAGATTGCCATTGCAACGATGGCTACCGACCTGAATTCCGTTGAAACTATCCGGTTTAAGCAAATCGCTACTACCCCGACCATTGAACCGAAACTCGATTTTGCCGGTAATATTCAGGCTTTCCCCAACCCTGCTGTTGAATGGGTGCGTTTTGACTGCACAAATATCCCTCCGGGTGAGTACACGTTGAAAATCTTCAACATACTTGGCAAACAGGTATGGAAGAAAAACTACACCTTATCTGGCACCACCTCTTTCCGAATAGAATTGGATGATTTTAAAAAAGGCTCATATATCTACAGCCTGGTAGATAAAAACGGCAACTCCGTTGGCACCAAGCGACTGGTTATTCTAAAGCCTTAACCATATCCAGTCATCTCAAGCATCTCAAAAGAAAAGTCATCCCGAATTTCGGGATGACTTTTCTCATTTTTGCACTATGACAAACCAAAAAAATACATCCTGGTGGGCCAACCTGGTATTTTATGGTGTTAAAAATCACCCGAAAGTATGAACCTGGACTCGCGGTTTAATACTTTGTTTGCTCAAGTTTTTCACCCGGGATCTTTTCAGTTTTTCATCGAAGTATTTGACTTAACTGATGACGTTCCAAACCCTGACTTAGTTATGCAAAATACAGTTCTTCGCTACGGACTTTACTCAGGCGCTCTGGCAGCTTCACTAATGGTCTTTACCACCGTTTTCTACTCCAGAAACATGGATTTTGAAAACGGACAATACATTGGTTATGCCGGCATTTTACTCAGTATGTTGTTCGTATTTCTTGGGGTTCGGGCATATCGCGAGCAAAATGGCGGTGCGCTGTCCTTCGGCAAAGGATTTCAGGTTGGATTACTCATCGTGCTCATTTCCTGCCTTTGCTATGTGATCACCTGGATGATTGTTTACGAAACCGTTCTACCTGATTTTCTTGATAAGTATTCGGAGTTTATGATGGCCAAACTTCGAAGTGCGGGTGCAACAGAAGCTGAAATTTCCAGGCAATCAGCAGAAATGCAACAATTTAAAGAGATGTATGCCAATCCTTTTGTCAGATTTGGCCTTACCTTCCTGGAGCCCTTTCCGGTAGGCTTTCTGGTAGCCCTGCTCACAGCTTTGGCGATGCGCCGTAAACCAACCTGACAAATTTCACTATTGCACAAATGGGCCTGTTGCGCGCAATTTTGCGAGTCGATTCAAAAAAATTCTGTGCCTTTTCGAAAATAAAGGGCTACTCCCTTTTCCTTTGACCGAGATAATAAAATTTAATCAACCATGGGCTCAAACATTTTGGTCACGGGTGGCGCAGGATTCATTGGCTCCCACACTGTAGTAGCGTTGAGTGAAGCAGGGTTCAATCCTGTGATCATTGACGACTTCTCCAATTCAAATGCCTCCGTGCTGGCTGGTCTGCGCGATATACTGGGGCGTGATGTTCCATGCTATGCAGAAGATTGCAACCAGTACAATCTGTTGCGAAAAATCCTGCATGAAAACAGGATTGAAGGGGTCATCCATTTTGCAGCCTATAAAGCGGTTGGGGAGTCCATGCAGGAGCCTTTAACCTATTACCGGAACAATCTTGGCTCACTCATAACCCTGCTGGACGCCATGCTGGCAGAAGGGGTATCAAACCTGATATTTTCTTCTTCCTGTACGGTATATGGCGACCCTGACACCCCTCCTGTTACGGAAGAAACCCCCATCAAGCCACCCGCTTCTGTTTATGGCAATACCAAACAAATTGGTGAAGAAATCATCCGGGATGTGTGTCAGGCAAAGTCATTAAAAGCAGTCTCCTTGCGGTATTTCAATCCCATCGGGGCGCATCCCAGTGCGGCGATCGGAGAGTTGCCCAAGGGCGTCCCCAACAACCTTGTGCCGTATATCACCCAGACAGCTGCGGGTCTCCGCCCCGAGCTAACCATATTTGGCGGTGATTATCCTACGCCCGATGGGACCTGTATCCGCGACTATATTCATGTAATGGACCTGGCAGAAGCGCACGTTTCCGCACTCCGACATACCCTATCTTACCCGGAAACCCGATATTACAACACCTTCAACCTTGGCTCCGGGAAAGGACATAGTGTTATGGAGCTGGTACTTCTGTTTGAGAAAATCAGCGGACTGGCTCTCCCCTCTCGAATTGGCGAAAGAAGAGCGGGCGACGTGATGGCAGTTTGGGCGGATGTACAAAAATCTGCCAACATGCTCGGCTGGAAAACCAAACGAACGCTGGAGGAAGCCTTACAAGATGCCTGGAGGTGGCAACAGAAGTTAAACAACCTGTAAGGGAACGCATACTTCATGGGCAAATATGAGACATCACAAATATTGGGGCGACTCATGTTTCGTTGATGGATGAGTGTAACAGGCCTCGACAGATATCCATAAAAAAAACATGAGCCACCCCAAACCAGGATGACTCATGTTAAGTGC
>JADZFI010000374.1 GCA_020850025.1 Saprospiraceae bacterium | reverse complement strand
AGCTTCTGTCTCCTCCGTAAAGTAGGTTGGACTGCTAGTCTTTGATTTTTTCATCCGACAAAAAAACTGTTTTGTAAACCAACCAATTCAAAAGATTTTGATTGACACAGTTTTCTGAACACTCTCCAGAAAAACATCCCAAACCTCATCAAAACCCGCTGCCGACGGCGGAATTTTGTCGGCAAGCGACACCATCTCCCAGTTGGAAGTAATGTACCCGAATACGCCCTGAGAGCCAAAATACAGGCGGTTGGATTTTTCATCAAAGGCCAGGGAACGTTGCTTTTTACCGGTTTTAAAGGCGTGCCGATCCCAGGTTTTGCCATTGTACGACAGTACCCCCAGGTTGTTGGCAACAAACAACGTCATGTTCCTGTTTTGAGCAAAGTCAATATTCTATATGCCTGATTTGTAGTCGGACGGCATAAAATTCCGAATGGGATACTTTCCGGAAAAGGCCAGACACTGCGAGCCCGACCAAACAGCAAAAAACAGGTACAAAATGTACTTTCTGTATTTGGTGGAGAAATCGCCGTGAAAGTCCTTAAATGTCATAACTTATTAATAATAAGTGCATTAGAGTGGTGAATGTACAACATTGTAGTATTCAAAAAAGTGATTGATGAAATATTTGATGGGGTATAATTGTTTTTTCTGCTACAGGGTCGGTATACATTTGAGCTCCTGAAAAACCGAATAAAATCAGATGTGTATTTTGGGATGAGAGAATATATTCGTCGAATCAAATGTTTCACCTTATAATAGATGGTAATGAAAAAAGCACTACACACGTTGATGCTGTCCCTTTTCGCCATTTCAGCCCTGGCCCAGGCCGACAAGGTTATGGTTAGCAATAACCGGGAGGGGATGAAGTTGGTGGTCAATGGCAACGACTTCTTCATCAACGGCATGAACTGGGATTACTTCCCCATTGGCACCAACTATACCTATAGCCTTTGGAAACAACCCGACGATATCATCATGGCGGCACTCGACACCGAAATGCCCCTGCTGAAAAACATGGGGGTCAACGTACTGCGCCAGTACACCGGAGTACCGCCCAAATGGATCCAATACATCTACGAGAAATACGGCATTTACACCATGCTCAACCACTCTTTCGGGCGATATGGCCTGACCCTGGATGGCGCATGGGTACCCAACACGGAATACGCCGATCCGCGCACCCGGGAACTGCTGCTTTCGGAAGTGAAAGCCATGACCGAGGCATACAAAAACACCCCCGGCCTGCTGCTGTACCTGCTGGGCAACGAGAACAACTACGGCCTGTTTTGGGAAGGCGCTGAAACAGAGGACATTCCCATTCAGGATCGCAAATCCACCGTGCGGGCAACTGCTATGTACAAGCTGTTCAATGAGGCTGCCCTTTTAATGAAAGGCGCCGACAAGTCGCACCCGGTGGCCATTTGCAACGGTGATCTGCTGTTCCTGGACATCATCGTGAAGGAGTGCAAGGACATAGATATTTTTGGCACCAATATGTACCGGGGCGTGTCTTTCGGCGATGCCTTTCAGCGGGTGAAGGATGAGTTCAACAAACCCATCCTGTTCACGGAGTTTGGCGCTGATGCGTTCAGCGCCACGGCCAATGAAGAAGACCAGCAATCCCAGGCCTATTATATGGTGGGTAACTGGAAGGAAATTTATGCCAATGCCGCCAACCTGGGTAAAGCGGGCAACTGCCTCGGAGGATTCACCTTCCAGTTCAGCGACGGCTGGTGGAAATACGGACAAACCAGTAACCTGTCGGTGCACGACAACAATGCTTCCTGGAGCAATGGCGGTTACCTGAACGATTTCGCGCCCGGTGAAAACAACATGAATGAAGAGTGGTTTGGCATTTGCGCCAAGGGTCCTTCCAATGAAAGAGGCATCTACCAGCTTTACCCGCGTGCCGCTTACTACGCCCTGAAGGAAGTCCACCAGCTGAACCCCCTGCGCAGCGGGGTCACGCAGGCTACCCTGGATCAGCATTTTGCCGGACTTCAAATTGCAGATGCCGTGATCAGAGCGCGGGGCGATAAAGCAGCCCTTGCCGGAGAGCAGACCAAAAAAGTGCGCGTGAGCGAGCTGCGGGCAGATCTGTACACCTTCACCACAGGTGGAGAGCTCATTTCAACCCCCAAAGATCCGGTGCCAGGCCGAAAGACTTACCCCGACCAACAGGGGTTCGACCACATGGAATCCTTCTTCGTAGGTTTTGAAGCAAAGCCCAATGAAAGTTTCCGGGCCAACGTTTCTTTCAACATTCTCGGAAACGTAGCCACCAACCCCATCAACGAGATATTTTACGAAAATCGGGGTCGCCCGCAAACAGCGTTGTCGCTCAATCCGGCTACCAACCAACTCGAATCCATCACGCTGGGAGATGTGGAACGCTTCAGGGTTTACCGGGCTGATTTCAGCTGGAATACCAAAAACTTCGACCTGAAAGGTTTTTACCGCACCAGCCACTACCACTGGGGATATGAAGGTGATTTCTTCGGCTTTTACCCGGAAGCCAACTATGGCCCCAACATTGATATTTACAACGGCGAAGCGCCCTTCGGTTTCGAACTGGCGGGTAAAAAAGCGTTCAAAGACCTCAAAGTCGCTTTCGGTCCGCAATTGTGGTGGGGCGCCAACCCGGCGGTTTTGGCCAAATACACCAGGCGAATCGGCAAGTTCGACGTAACCGGTATTTTCCACGAGGATCTGGACAACCAGGCCCCGGCTGTGAGCTCGTTTGCGG
This sequence comes from Saprospiraceae bacterium, assembly GCA_020850025.1. GTDB lineage: Bacteria > Bacteroidota > Bacteroidia > Chitinophagales > Saprospiraceae > M3007. Next base: position 8,697 of record JADZFI010000374.1, on the reverse strand, counting down.
TGCCTATTCCTCCCACCCGCCGGGCTGCGCTGCATTTGAAAAGAAAACTGGGCCCATTGGGCCTGGAAATGGGCGGTATCTGGTCGAACTCCAACCGCGTAGGCGAGACCTTCCAGGTAACACGTCAAAATGAAGAGGGTAAAACGGAAGTCTTCCAGGATGAAACCACCATGAGCGACACCTGGGGCGGAAAGTTCAAACTTACGTATGCTGCAGGGCGTATTCAATGGTATGCCCAGGGCGCTGCACATGGTATCCTGGCGATGGGTGGTGCAGATTACACCAAAACCTTCACCGGCTGGCGCCTCAAAGACAGCGGAAGCGGCAACCAGTACAATTTCCTCACCGGTTTCACGCTGGGTTTCGGCAACCTGCAGATTGCCCCCAATTTCCTCTGGCAACGCCCCATCGAAGATCCCATCCCGGCCGATGCGCCGGCGCCGGCCCGCCCGAGAAATATTCTGGACGACCCCTTTGCCGTGCGCTCCAACCGGGAAACCGTGGCGGGGGAGATGTTGATCACTTACGACCCCACACCGGCTACCTGGATGTACGAATGGGATAACGACATCGCCGAGGATGCCAAATTTGCCATCAGCAGCGGATTCATCTACCGCCACCTGCCCACCAGTCAGGATGCCGCCATCGGTATCCTGGGCGACGGCCGTACCATTTTTGCTTTCCCCGGCGCAGCGCCGGCCCATGACCTCTGGGAAGCGTATGCCCGCATCGTGTCGAAACTTACCCCTAATTTCGGTTTTGTCTCCAACGTGTTTGCCGGCACCGCCCAGGCCAACGGCAGCGATGCCAGGCTCATCAAACGCTTCGGCGGCGACCTGCGCGCCATTTACAAGAAAACAAAACTCACCACCATGGTGAAGGTGAACGACTGTGGCCCCTTCGACTACCACCGCGATTTCAACCTCACCTTCCCGTTGCAGCTCATGGCGGATATCTCCACGAGCCTCGGAAAACCGGGATGGTTTGAACTGCCCAATTCCCGTATGGGCCTGCGCTACACCTGGCGCGCACTCGACCGCTACTCGCCGCGCTACAGTCCTACAACAAAGATTGATGCCGCCGGACAGGTCGTTCCTGACCCCACCGCCGTGGGTTTCGGCAACGGGCAGGAATGGGAAATTCAAACCTATTTTCAAGTTAACATAGGCAATTAACGACCAAAAACTACTGACATGAAAAATATCAAGCACCACCTGCAAACACTCATGTTGCTCAGCTCACTGGCCATTTTGGTGGTCGTCAGCTGTAAAAGAGAACTTGAAGACCTCGAGCCGGCCGAATTTCCGAACACTCCGGAAGTGTTTATTGACGGATTCAGCGCAGGCCTGAACTACGGCGCCTTCGGCGGCTCGAAAGTGACAGCCTTCGACGTAGATACGGAGGTGAAATACAGGGGATCGGCCTCCATGAAGTTTTCCGTTCCGGACGCCGGCGACCCCCAGGGCGCCTATGCGGGCGGCACCTATTATACCTCCGTTGGCAGAGACCTGAGAGGTTACGACGCGCTCACCTTTTGGGCAAAAGCCTCAAAAGCGGCCACCATTGATGTCGTTGGTTTTGGCAACGATTTTGGCGAGTCAAAATTCCTGACCGTGCTGAACAACGTGCAGGTGAATTCCAACTGGCAAAAATTCATCATTCCCATTCCTGATGCTTCCAAACTCACGCAGGAAAGAGGCATGTTCTTCTATTCTGAAGGTCCGGAAGACGGCCTCGGATACACCTTCTGGATTGATGAAGTGAAATTTGAAAAACTGGGCACCCTGGCGCATCCAAGAGCCAGCATACTGAATGGAGAAAACCAGGTATCACCGGCAGAAACCGGTCAGCAGCTGACCATTGGCGGGCTGACGGCTACCTTTAATATGCCGACAGGCGTGGACCAAAGCGTATCGGCGGCCCCGGGCTATTTCAGCTTCTCCTCCTCCGATACTTCTGTGGCAACCGTACACGAGGCCGGTGTTGTCACCGTACTCAGCTCCGGCGACGCCGTTATCACCGCCAGGTTGGGCGACATTGAGGCCACAGGTTCACTGACCCTTAGTTCCACCGGGGGCGCTGTTATGCCGCAAACACCGGCCCCAACGCCCACCATCGGCGCCGACAGCGTGATCTCACTTTTCAGCAATGCCTACACCAACGTAACGGTAGACACCTGGAACACCCGCTGGCAGTTTTCTACCGCCGAGGATTTTGATCTTCAGATTGCCGGCGACGATGTGAAGCGGTACCGGAACCTCAACTTCGTGGGGATAGAGTTTGCCGCCCAACCCATCAATGCGACGGCCATGACGCATTTTCACCTGGACATCTGGACCCCCGATCCCACCGATTTGCCCAAAGCCTTCAAAGTGCTGCTGGTGGATTTTGGCGCCAACGGGATATTCGGCGGAAACGACGATTCTCAGCATGAGCTTGCCTTCACCCGGCCCACCCTCGTTACCGGGCAATGGGTAAGTCTGGACATACCGCTTTCGAGTTTCACCGGACTGACGAACAGGGCGCATCTGGCACAACTGGTGCTTTCCGGAGATATTCCGAATGTGTATGTGGATAATGTGTATTTCTACAAGGCGGGAGCCGTTGCACCGCCGAGTGCGCCCACTACTGCTGCGCCAACGCCACCGGTGCGGCCTGCAGCAGACGTTATTTCCATATTCAGCGATGCTTACACCAATGTTCCGGGAACGGATTTGAATCCCAACTGGGGCCAGGCCACTGTGGTTTCACAAGTGCAGATTGCCGGGAATAACACTCTGCGTTATGGCGGATTAAATTATCAGGGAACGCAATTCGGAAGCAATGTTGACGCCTCCGCCATGACCCACCTGCACATCGATTTCTGGACGGCCAATTCAACACTCTTGAATGTGTTCCTCATCAGCCCTGGTCCGGTTGAAACCTCGGTTTCACTCACAGTGCCTACAAATGGGTGGACCAGCATAGACATTCCATTGAGCAGTTTCTCACCGGTAGCCATCAACAACCTGATTCAATTTAAATTTGAAGGCAACGGCGATATCTACCTGGATAATCTCTATTTCCACAAAGGCGGTGGCGGCGCTACCGAACCCACCACAGCCGCGCCCACGCCGACCTACAATGCTGCCAACGTTATCTCTGTATTCAGCAATGCCTACAACAACATTCCCGGCACCAACCTGAACCCTGGCTGGGGACAAGCAACTCAGGTTAGTCAGGTGCAGATTGCCGGCAACAACACCCTGTTATACACCGGCCTGAACTATCAGGGCATCGAGCTGGGGAGCAATCAGAACCTGACCGGCATGACCCACCTGCACCTCAATGTGTGGACAGGGAATTCCACCGCCCTCAATGTATTCCTCATCAGTCCGGGACCTGCCGAGAAGCCTTACGCTTTGACGGTGCCCACCTCGGGCTGGGCGACTTTTGATATCCCTTTGACGGAATTCACTCCGACAGTTGACCTGTCGAATGTGTTCCAGTTCAAATTCGAGGGGAATGGAAAAATTTACCTCGATAATATTCTGTTCCACAATTAATTGGACAGTTGGACAATGTCCAACGTCCAATGTCTGTAAAAGAACTAGCACTTAACCACAGCAATACCATGAAATATAGCTCTTTCATGCTGTTCAACAGCTTATTGCTCATCATCATTTCTTCCGCCTCCTGGGGCTGTAAGGATGATGCAAATGCCATCATTGACCGCAATTACCAGTTGGTTTGGGAAGATGAGTTTAACGGTGCGGCCGGTACCGCTCCGGATGCCGCCAAATGGGTGTACGATATCGGTATTGGTCCGGGAAACGACGGCTGGGGAAACCAGGAGTTACAATATTACACCGATCGTCCGGAGAACATTGCGCTTGACGGCCAGGGAAATCTGGCCATAACAGCTCGAAGTGAAAACTTCGGAGGTCGTTCGTTTACCTCTGCAAGGATCAAAACCCAGGGCTTGTTCGCACAGGCGTACGGGCGCTTCGAAGCGCGTATGAAAATGCCCTGGGGGCCCGGGATCTGGCCGGCTTTTTGGATGCTGGGGGAAAATATCGACCTGGTGGCATGGCCGCAATGCGGAGAGATCGACATCATGGAATACCGCGGCCAGCAACCCAATCTCATTTATGGAACCGTTCACGGACCCGGCTATTCGGGCGGGGCGGCCATTACCAAAAGCTTTGGCTTTACCAACGACCGCTTCGACGTGGATTTTCATGTTTTTGCCATCGAATGGGGCGTAGATTACCTGGATTTTTTTGTGGACGACACCCTTTATCAACGCATCAGACCGGAGGATGTGCCCGGAGAATGGGTTTTTGACCAACCCTTCTTTCTGATCCTTAATGTTGCGGTGGGCGGCAACTATGTAGGCTTCCCAACCCCCCAAACACCTTTCCCGCAAACCATGCTGGTGGATTACGTAAAAGTTTACACAGAGGTTAAATAACAGGACAATGGAACTGGAATACACGCAAATTGGAGCTGACAGCTACTTCAAGATATCTGATAGTCACACCCTTCGCCCGTTTTTCATGAGCATCGTCAGCGACTCCGATCACTGGCTGTTCATATCAAGTAATGGCGGACTGAGCGCCGGAAGAAAGAATGCCGACTACGCTTTGTTTCCGTATTACACAGACGACAAAATCACGGAATCGGCAGAAATTACCGGGAGCAAGTCCATATTTCTGATCCGGCAGGCAGATACCCTGCACGTGTGGGAACCCTTCTCCAGTCGCTACGAAGGCGTGCACCGCACCAGTCGGAATCTGTACAAACACGTTTACGGGAACAAGATCATTTTCGAGGAGATCAACCACGATCTGCAATTGGCTTTTCAGGTAGCCTGGAATTCCAGCGACAGGTTTGGCTTCGTCAGGAAGTCGAAGTTGATCAACCTGGCATCGGCCGAAGTACGGGTGTCGGCGCTTGACGGCATCCAGAACATACTGCCTTACGGCGTGCCGAGCAGTTTGCAAAACAGTGCAAGTAACCTGGTAGACGCCTACAAACGGAGCGAGCTGGATAAGGCCACGGGCCTCGGCATTTATGCCCTGAGCGCCATCATTGTAGACAAGGCCGAGCCAAGTGAAGCCCTGAAAGCCAACGTGGCCTGGTCAATCGGCCTGGAAAACCCCACCATTTTGCTTTCCTCCCTGCAACTTGGCAATTTCAGAAAAGGCCTGCCGCTGCAACCGGAAGAAGACGTAAAGGCCGAAAAAGGCGCGTATTTCCTGCACAAAGAAATTACCCTTGCGCCCCTCGCGGAAAAAGAATGGATGATCGTGGCCAACGTCAACCAAAGCCATGTGGCAGTGGCCGGTCTGCAGGCGCTGATCAAAAAACAGGAAGGGTTGCGCCAACTGGTGGAGGACGACATAGAAGCCGGCACGAAACGCCTGCTCGCCCTCAATGCTGCTGCCGACGGCCTTCAGCTGAGCTCGGATCAGCGCAAGTTCACCCGCCATTTTGCCAATGTCCTGTTCAACATCATGCGGGGCGGCATTTTTGATCAGAATTACCAGATCGAAAAAGGGGACTTTACCAACTATCTGTCCAAAGCCAATAAAAGCGTTTTCGAACAGGCCAGGCCGGCGCTGGACAAGCTGCCAACGGTGTTTTCTTTTTTTGACCTGAAGGCATTGGCGCAGCAAAGCGTGGATCCGCATTTCAGCAGACTCTGCATTGAATACATGCCGCTTAAATTCAGTCGCCGGCACGGAGACCCCAGTCGACCCTGGAACTGGTTTTCCATCAATACCCGAAGCGAAAAGGACGGCTCCAAAATCCTGGATTACCAGGGCAACTGGCGAGACATATTCCAGAACTGGGAAGCCCTTGCCCATGCCTACCCGGCCTTTATTGAAAGCATGGTGTACAAGTTTGTGAATGCCACCACTTTCGACGGCTACAATCCCTACCGGGTAACCAAAGACGGCTTCGACTGGGAAACCATTGAGCCGGACAACCCCTGGTCGTACATCGGATATTGGGGCGATCACCAGATCATTTACCTGCTCAAATTCCTCGAGTTCATGGAAGACCATGAGCCCGGCAGATTGGCCGGCCTGTTCAACCAGGAGCGTTTTGTGTATGCCAATGTGCCCTACCGGATCAAAAGTTACGAAGACACCCTCCGGAACCCCAAGGATACCATTGAATTTGATCACGCCTCCGATAAGAAGATCCACGAGCTGAAAGAACGCCACGGCGCAGATGGCGCCTTGCTGCGCAATCATAGCGGCCATATTCACACCGTTACGTTTGCAGAAAAAATACTGGCCACGGTTCTGGCAAAACTGTCCAATTTCATTCCGGAAGCAGGCATCTGGATGAACACTCAGCGGCCGGAATGGAACGATGCCAACAATGCCCTGGTAGGCAATGGTGTTTCGATGGTGACGCTGTGTTACTTGCGCAGATTCCTCCAGTTTTTCAAAAAAGTATTGGCCGATTCGGCCGTGGAGAACACGCCGGTTTCTTCAGAGCTGCTCGCTTTCCTGAAGGGCGTGACGGAAACCCTGGATAAACACCAGCATTTACTGTCCGGTAAAATCAATGACGCCGACCGGAAAAAGATACTGGACGGTTTGGGCAAGGCCGGCAGTGTCTATCGCACACAATTGTATCAGCAGTCCTTTTCAGGCAATAAACAAACGATTTCACTAAAGGAGATAACACAGCTTTTTGATCTCAGCCTGCGCTATCTGGAACACACCATTGACGCCAATAAACGGCCGGATCAGTTGTATCATGCCTATAACCTGATGACCATAGAAGGCGACGATAAAGTGTCTGTTTCCTATCTGAGCGAAATGCTGGAAGGCCAGGTAGCCGTATTGAGCGCCAAATATCTATCCGCTCAGGAGGTTGCGGTGGTACTGGACAGTTTGAAAAAAAGTCAATTGTTCCGCCCTGACCAATATAGTTATCTGCTCTATCCGAATAAGGAATTACCTGGCTTTTTACATAGAAACAATTTGCCGAAAGAAGCCGTTGCGCAATCTGCTCTGCTCACCAGATTATTAGCCGACGGGAATACCGATATTGTTGAGCAGGATGTCAATGGCGTTTGCCATTTCAACAGCAATTTCAAAAATGCCAACGACCTGAACGCGGCGCTGGACGGATTATCAGGTACCGCCTATGCAGCCCTTGTGGAGCAGGACAAAAAGCGGGTACTGCAGTTCTTTGAAGACATCTTCAACCACAAGGCATTCACCGGTCGCTCCGGCACCTTCTATGGGTACGAAGGCCTGGGCTCTATCTATTGGCACATGGTATCCAAGCTACAGCTGGCAGTGATGGAATGTTGCCAAAAAGCGCTGGACGACGGAGAGAGCGCAGCGGTGGTAGACCAATTGCTGGACCATTATTACGAAATAAACGAAGGCATTGGCGTGCATAAATCGCCAAAACTGTACGGCGCATTTCCCACCGACCCGTATTCCCACACGCCTGCCGGAAAAGGGGCGCAGCAGCCAGGCATGACCGGACAGGTAAAGGAAGACATCCTGAGCAGGATCGGAGAATTGGGCTTGCGGGTAAAAGATGGCCGGCTGCATTTCAATCCCTGTTTGCTCCGGAAAAACGAGTTCCTCACCGAAGCCGGCGTTTTCGAATATGTGGATGTAGAGCAGCAAACACGGCAACTGCCGCTTGAGCCCGGCTCTCTCTGTTTCACCTATTGCCAGGTACCGATAGTGTACACCCTGGCGCAGGAGAACGCGCTGACGGTTACGCCCAAAAACGGTGCGCCCCAGACCTGGAAGGACTGGACCCTGGATCCGGAGAGCAGCAGGAAGATATTTGAAAGAACCGGCGAGATAGCGCAAATACAGGTACACCTTCAACCCTCCACCTTGAAATAGTATGAAAACAAGTCGGCAAACAGCGGGTATCCTCTTGGCTTTAGCCTTCATTTTTTCGGGATACACCCGTCATATTGACCAAACAAATCAAAACAGACCAACCTTGACAGCGAAAGACATTCTGGGAAACCCTGATTATTTGGCCATTTCTTACGGCGGTTATAGGGGCATCAGTCGTGAACAACAACCCACCGTGCAGCAATTGAAAGAGGATATGAAAATCCTGGCTGCCATGAACATCAGGATACTGCGCACCTACAATACCAAACTGGCAGAAGCCGCCAACCTGTTAAAAGCCATTCGCGCCTTGAAGCAGGAGGATCCCAACTTCGAAATGTATGTGATGCTGGGCGCCTGGATAGATTGTCGGGGCGCCTGGACCAGCCAGCCCGACCACCAGCAGGAAGACGAGGAGGCCAATGCCGGAGAAATTCAGAGAGCTGTGGCCATGGCCGCTGAATATCCGGACATTGTAAAGATCATAGCGGTGGGCAATGAGGCCATGGTACACTGGGCGTCGAGCTATTACGTGCAGCCCTGGGTGATCCTGAAATATGTGAACCAACTGCAAGCCCTGAAACAGGCTGGCAAACTGCCCAAGGATCTTTGGATCACCAGTTCCGACAATTTCGCCTCCTGGGGTGGGGGAGGCGCCGAATATCACCTCGACGACCTGACCCGCTTGTTTGCTGCGGTGGATTATGTGTCGATGCATACCTACCCCATGCACGATACCCATTATCACCCCGTTTTTTGGGGCAATTTTGACGGTGAGCAAGCACTCACCGACTCGGCTAAAATTACCGCAGCCATGACTCGT
>JADZFI010000373.1 GCA_020850025.1 Saprospiraceae bacterium | reverse complement strand
GATGCCAGTTGGCAGGTTCAGTTTATCGAATGAGAGGCTTGAAGTACCCGTAGGGCATTTGGGTTCAGGTATATATTTCCTTCGGATGTTGGCTCAGGGCCGGGTATGGAGTGGGCGGTTTGTGAAGGAGTGATGGTAAACTACGCCCCCAATTCCCGATTGTTCATCGAAAAAAGCTCCTGTTGTTTTGATAATTCTACCTTATTCTTGCAAATTGGCACGAATTGTGGCGGAATTTTGATTGCCATTTATTTGCCTAAGGAATAATCTTCCGGTGTATCCGGGCCCATGACATTATCTTTCATGTTCAGACTGCTGTCAGCCTGTGCTATTTTCCTGTTGATGCCCCTGCGGGGCGCCAACTCGGTGTATGTGCCGGTGAAAGAGGTGGCTTCGCTGCGCGGCATAGACGTTTCCCATCACCAAAAACAAATTGAGTGGGATTCATTAGCGGCCCGTGAACCGGTAGACTTTGCCTTTGTAAAGGCCACAGAAGGTCACGATTTCGTCGACAGTCTTTTTTGTCTCAACTGGCAGGAACTCAGACGCCTGGGTATCCGCCGCGGCGCTTACCATTTTTTCCGTGCTTATGGCTGTGGCGATGAACAGGCCACCCATTTTCTCTCTCTTGTAGAAATGGAAACCGGCGATCTCGCTCCGGTACTCGACATCGAAGTGCTGGATGGCATCGCGCCTGAAGTCATGATTCAGGAAGCAAAAATCTGGCTGAGCAGGGTAGAAGCGCAACTGGGCATCAAACCCATCATCTACACCAACCAGCATTTTTTCGAAAAATACCTGGCCGACCATTTCGATGGATACCCTCTCTGGATTGCCCGCTATTCCGATGAAAAGCCTTCTCTGTCCAATGGCAGACAGTGGGATATATGGCAGTTTTCCAATGAAGGTTGCGTAGAAGGCATCTGCAAAAAAGTGGATTTGAACGTGTTCCCCGGCACGCCTGAAATGCTGGAACGCCTCTGCTGGTTCCCGGAACAACTTCCAGCTGCTGCACAACCTTAATTTCCCTCGCCTGTTATTGGTTTAATTTGCTTTATCTGGCGCCGCCTGGTATTAGGCGTGGTTTGAGGCATAATCAGTTCAAGATCAGTGAAATAAATCATGCCTTTCACAAAAATCATAGCGAATCACAGCTTACTTTTGTCGTTTAAACACATTGTCTTTTCATGAAACAATATATCCTGACCATTTTCGCTGCCTGGTTTGCAGCAGTTGGCCTGTTGGCACAAACCACAGAAATTTCCGAAAAACACCTCAAAAAGCACGTCACCTACCTGGCCTCTGATAAACTAAAGGGCCGCGCTACCGGCACGCCGCAAGAAAAAATGGCTGCCAAGTACATCGCCAAGCAATTCCGCAAGGCCGGCCTGGCGCCGAAAGGTGATAACAACACTTATTTCCATCAGTTTGGCTTCCGCAAACATACCGATCCACACGGTGGCATCGACGAAAAAGCCCCGCAGGTTTACTCCCAAAATGTAGCTGCTTACCTCGATAACGGAGCTGAGTACACCATCGTCATTGGCGCCCACTACGATCACCTTGGAATGGGCCTTGACCACAACTCCCTGGAAGCCAATCCGGAAGGTAAAATCCACAATGGCGCCGACGATAATGCCAGCGGTACGGCCGGTGTGATTGAACTTGCCCGGTATTTTGCCAAAAACGGCGTGAAAGAACAGCACAACTTCCTGTTCCTCTGCTTTTCCGGCGAGGAGCTCGGCTTGTTCGGGTCAAAAAAATACACAGACTATCCAACCATCGATCTGAGTAAAGTCAGCTTTATGCTGAATATGGACATGATTGGCAGGCTCAATGAGGAAAAGCGACTCGTGGTGGGTGGCGTAGGTACCGCCCCTGACTTTGTACCCACCATCAAAAGTCTGTCCACCGAACTTACCATCAAGCTCGATAGCGCAGGTATAGGACCCAGTGATCACACTTCCTTCTACCTGAAGAACATTCCTGTACTCTTCTTCTTTACCGGTCAACACTCAGATTATCACAAACCCACTGATGATGTCGAAAAAGTGAATTTTTCAGGATTGAAACAGATCCTGAACCTGGCCACAGCAATGATCACGAACCTGGACAAGCAGCCAAAGCTGAAGTTCCAGGAAACCAAGGCAAAAGAAGAAAACAAGGTGTCCTTCAAAGTTACGCTGGGCATTATGCCGGATTATACCTGGGATAAAGAGGGGGTACACGTTGATGGCGTGACAGATGGAAAGCCGGCTTCTAAAGCAGGCATCCTCAAGGGAGATGTCATTATCGGATTGGGAGACATCCAGGTAAAATCCATTCAAGACTACATGAAAGGCCTTTCCATGTTTAAGAAAGGAGAAACCACCAAGGTAAAAGTGCAGCGGGGCAATGAGGAGAAAACGATGGATGTGACTTTCTGATTTTTTACCGCAGAGTCGCGGAGGCGCAGAGTTTTTGACAATCACGCCTTTAAGGTTTAAATTTTTTTACCGCAGAGTCGCGAAGGTGCAGAGGTGTAACGCACAACTCTGCGCCTCCGCGACTATGCGGTAAAAATCACTTAAATCGTATGGCCTTCACCGGCGCAATACCGCTTATGACCAGCGATGGTAGCAACAGGAAAATAAGGGTAATCGCCATGGTACCTGCATTGATTCCAAGTACGGTCAACCATTCCACCTTTACCGGTGCATACGACAGGTAATAATCCACCTCATTCAGCCGAATGAGTCGGTACCGATCCTGCAACCAGCAGAACCCCAGGCCAAGCAAGTTGCCAAGTATCATGCCGTTCAGGGTGATCACGCCGGCATGATAGAGGAAAATGGCCCTTATCCGACGGTTTTCAGCACCAAGCGCTTTGAGGATGCCTATCATGGTGGTGCGCTCCAGCACTAAAACCAGAAGCGCTGTGATCATATTGATGATGGCCACGGCAAGCATGAGCACCAGAATGACAATTTCATTGTAATCCTGCAACTCCAGCCATTCAAATATGCTGGGAAATTTATCCCGGATGCTCACCGATAACAAATCCTCCGGCAGCACCTCCCGGTAGATGTATTCATTATACAGCTCCAGGTCGCTGAGGTTGTCCAACCAGATTTCAAAGCCGGCTACCTGATTCTCCTCCCATCCCAGCAAATTTTGCACCTGTCGGATGTCGCACAGGGCAAACTTCCGGTCGTACTCTTCCAGTCCGGTTTTGTAAATGCCGCATATTTGAAACATGCGCCGGGCCTGATCCCTTTCTTTGACAAAATGCACGATAAATTTATCGCCAACGCCTACTTGTAAACGATCGGCAGTTTGTCGGCTGATGATGATATCCCTCGACCAGGCAGTGTCGGAATATTGGATGGGCCGACCTTCCAGCAGGTAGGGTTGCAGGTTGTTCCAGTCGAAATCCTTGTCAATACCCTTTAAAATAATGCCCTCCAGTGCCGTTTTAGTTCGAATGATGCCGGGTTTGTGGGCAAAAACCTGAATATGCCGTATTCCCCCCTTAGGCGCGGGGCCTTTCCACTCAAGTTGCTCCAAAATGGCAGGTGAAATACCGGTAACGGTATCCAGTGCCGGATAAAAATCCTGTTGCTTCGAAATGGGTTGAGGTTCGAAAGACAGGGAATAAGCCGTGTCGGAAATATGAATATGCCCCCAGAATTCAAAAATTTTACGGCTGATCTCGCTTTTGAACCCGGCGATCAGCGCAGAAGATGCAATCATGACCGCAACGCTGAGCGCTACCGCCAGCACAGCGATCCGGATGATCAGTCGGGAAAAATTTTTGCCGCCGGAAAACGCGATTCTTTTGGCAATAAAAAAGGGCAAATTCATGTCGCAGGGCGAGTGATTGGCCAAAGCTGGAGGCCTGGTATACTTCACCGGCGGCAAAAGTACGCACTGATAAATTGGCCAGGCTAAAAACCTCTGACGGAATAAGTTGTTACAAGTTTTTAAATCAATTCAAAGGTTTTAGACCTCGTAGGTTTCGAAAACCTAT
>JADZFI010000372.1 GCA_020850025.1 Saprospiraceae bacterium | reverse complement strand
ATTCACTCGCATGTAAGCATATATGCCGCAGTATATCCACATTTTTACTGTGCAAACATACTCACTTTTCGTGTGGTAAAAAAGCAACTGCTGTGTGGTGTTGTCGTAGTGTTTTTTTTGGTTTGTCGTAGTGGAGCCGTAGTATTATATAATGGCAAATGTGCAATCTTTGCCAACCTTTGCTTTACACAAAAGCAGAAATCTAAAATTTTGTTCTAAAAATAAAAAGTATGAATCGCATGAAGAAATTGCTACTTGTTTGCCATGTGCTGGCCCTTGTCGTAGTGACAATGCAGGCCCAGACCACCATTCTGGACTTTGAAACTCCGGAAACCAGTACCCTGTTCCAGTATTTCGGTAGCCCGCTGGATGGCTCCCTGAATGAAAACATTGCCAATCCTAACCCCTCCGGCATTAATACCAGTGCTACCGTTGGCAAATTTGTCAAACCGGCAGTAGCTGAAGTATGGGCCGGCGCATTCTCCAATCCCAACCCAACCGTACTGGTGGATCTGACTGCCAATGGCAAGATCTCCGTTAAGGTACACATGGATCACATCGGGAATCTTACCCTCAAGCTCGAAGGTTCACCTGATGGCGGCGACAACTGGCTGACCACCGTGGCCAACACCAAGGTGAATGAGTGGGAAGAACTGGTTTTTGATGCATCAGTACCTTCACTGGAGCCTCCTTTCAGCGCGGCTTCTGGCCATGTGTATGCGCGGGTGGTACTGTTTTTTGACTTTGGAACAGGAGGCACCGGCTCTGATGTGACGTCTTACTTCGACGACATCGTTACACTGCCTAGTACCGTAACGACCACCACCATTCTGGATTGGGAGACGCCTGAAACCGGCACTACTTTCCAGTATTTCGGTTCCAGCCTTGATGGCACCCTGACCGAAACGATCACCAACCCAAATCCTTCCGGTATCAATACCAGCGACAATGTGCTGAAGTATGTTAAACCGACAGTTGCGCAAACCTGGGCCGGCGCTTTCTCTAACCCGGATCCTGCTACTCCGGTAGACCTGTCCGGCGGCGCGCAGGTTTGCATCAAGGTGCACATGGATCACATCGGCAACCTGGCGCTTAAACTGGAAGGCTCAACTTCCGGCGCTCCCAACTGGATCACCACGGTGGCCAATACCAAGGTCAATGAATGGGAGGAAATCTGTTTCGACCCCTCCGTACCTTCTCTGGAGCCGCCCTTCGAAGCTGCTTCAGGCGCATATACCCGGGTGGTTGTTTTCTTTGATTTCGGAACAGCCGGTACCGGCACGGACGTCGTATCCTACCTCGATGATGTAGTGGTGAAAGGCGGCGGCGCCCCTCAGGCCAAGACGGTGAACTTCAAGGTGGACATGAACAACTATACGTCCAACTTCGACAAGGTGTACATCTCCGGCTCGTTCAATAACTGGTCGGGCGATGCCAATCCACTTACCGACGACAACTTCGACGGCATCTGGGAGGGCAGCATTACAGTGCCAAATGGTTTGTACGAATATAAAGTGACGCTGGATAACTGGGCAGCAGAGGAAATGTTCTCCGGATTTGAAGAGTGCACGCGCCGCGATGCTTCCGGACAGTTCGTTAACCGTCTGCTCACGGTAAGCGCCGATCAGACCCTGCCACAATTCTGCTTCAATTCCTGCTATGCTTGCGGCGAAGAGGTGAAAATCAATTTCCGCCTTGGTATGAACGGCATTACGCCAAGCCCTGACGGCGTTTGGCTTTGCGGTGGCGGCAACTTTGATGTACCGGGCGGGAAGTATAAAATGAATGACACCGACGGCGACGGCATTTTTGAAATCACCGTGCCACGTAAAACCGGCTTCCAGTCGTACTATGCCTTTGCCAACGGCGCATGCCCCGACTTCAGCTGCAAAGAAAATCTGGCTGGTCAGCCATGCGGCGATCCGGCCAACTTTAACGACCGCTTCCTGGCAGCCGTAAGCAGCAACACCACGGTAGCGACGTGTTACGAAGCCTGCTTCACCAATGCAGAATGTCTTTCCTCCACCTCACAGGGTATTGAAGACGAACGCGTATTCAGCATCATGGGTAACCCGGCCGCTTCGAATGGCACAATTCTTCAGTTCGGCGCCAATGTATCCGGTGAGAAACAGGTATTCCTGATCAATGCCGTTGGACAGGTAACCGGACAGTGGCAGGTAGGGGAATCTGCTGAGCAATACACCTTGCCTGTACGCAGCCTCCCGGCGGGTGTTTATTTTGTTCGTGTACAGATTGGCGACCGCTACTACACAAGAAAATTGGTGATATAATTTGATCTCGCACAATGGATGCGACTGTCGGTTTTCGCACCCCGTGTTTCCGGCAGTCGCCATCCTGTGTGCTCAACAACTGAACCATGCGTTTACTCTTTACCTATTTTTGTTTGCTATTCAGTCTGGCGGCCGCCGCCCAGACCAGTATTCGCGGCCGCATTACCCTGGCCCCTGATGGTGAAGCTGCCATTGGGGCAACCGTGCTCATCAAGGGTACCACCGTTGGCGCACGCACCGATTTCGACGGCAATTTTGCCATTGAGGCGCCGGCCGGCAGCACGGTTTTGGTGGCGTCTTACATTGGGTATGTTTCTCAGGAAATACCCCTCAACGGACAAACCAGTTTCGACATACGGCTGGAAGAGAACTCCGCCCAACTGGAAGAGATCGTAGTAACCGGCTACGGTTCTCAAAAACGCTCCAGCATCAGTGGTTCAGTGTCTACTGTTTCTGCCGATGAAATTGCCGAACGCCCTATTCTGCGGGTAGAACAAGCCCTTCAGGGTCGCACTGCAGGGGTGCAAGTGGCACAAAACTCCGGTTCACCCGGCTCCTCCCTGGCCGTACGCGTGCGCGGCGTGGGCACCATCAACAACGCCGATCCGTTGTATATAGTAGACGGAATACCAGTAGACGGGCTGGACTTCCTTAACCCGAACGATATTGAAAACATCAACGTACTGAAAGATGCCGCCTCTGCAGCCATTTACGGTTCCCGCGGCGCCAACGGCGTAGTACTCATCACCACCAAAGGTGGTCGGCGCAACCAGGATGGCAAAATCAGTTACGAGGCCTATTACGGCATCCAAACTGCCCAGCGCTACATGGAGCTGCTCAATGCCAGAGAATATGCCACCCTGCAAAACGAAGCGTTTGTGGCAGCCGGAAAGACACCACTTCCGGAATTTGCCAACCCGGAACAGTTGGGCGAAGGCACCAACTGGCAGGAGGCCATTTTTGAGCCGGCTCCCATTGCCAGCCATCAGCTGAGCTTCACCGGCGGAGGTGAAAAATCGGCCTACACACTCAGCGGCAACTATTTCTCTCAGGATGGTATCGTTGGCGGCGACAAAGCCAATTTCCAGCGTGCCACTGCCAGATTCAATGCCACGCACGACCTGAAAAAATGGCTCACCATTGGCAATAACATCGGTTTTACGTGGCTGGAAAGACAAGGGCTGATTGAAAACAGCCAGTACAACTCCCCGCTGATCCGAGCGCTCAACATGGACCCTATGACCCCTGTACGCAAGGCCGACGGAACTTATGCCTACTCCAACTACTCCAGCACCGACATTGCCAACCCGGTGAACGGCATCGAACAAACCTACAACTCCTGGCGCAGTAATCGCCTGGTGGGTAGTGTTTTCAGCGACATCAAACTGGCAAAAGGACTCACCTTCCGCTCTACTTTCAGCCTTGATGCTACCTTCGCTGTTAACCGCGGCTTTATACCAAAATTCGACCTGAGCAATGTTCCGGAACTCAGCGAAGCTCCTGCAGCAGAGAAATCGCTGATCAACACCGTAAGCGTAGGCAATCATTTTTGGCGCAACTGGCAGGCAGAAAACTACCTGACCTGGAACAAGACCTTTGCCGGCACGCACAATCTTACCATGATTGCCGGTACCACTGCACTGAACAACCGCTATGATGCGAACGGCGGCGCCAACACGAATTTGCCTTCCAATAGCTGGGAAGATGCTTATATCTCCAATACGGTGGACCCAATCGGGTCGCAAAGCGCTTACCAATGGGCCACGGAATCTTCCCTGCTCTCGTACTTTGCCAAAGCCAACTACGAGTGGAACCGTACCTACCTGTTTTCGGCTACTTTCCGGGCGGATGGATCTTCCCGTTTCGGACGGAATAACCGCTATGGCTACTTCCCGTCCTTCTCTGCAGGTTGGGTAGCCAGCCATGAAGATTTCTGGAAAATTGACCTGGTGAATTTCTTCAAGATTCGCGCCAGCTGGGGCCAGAACGGTAATGACCGCATAGGCGATTACTCCTTTACTACGGTAGTGAACAACGGCCAGAATTACACCTTTGGTCCGGACGAGACCATTACCAATGGCGCTGTGGCGCTCACGGCGGCCAACCCCGATCTGCGCTGGGAAACCAGCACACAGACCGATATTGGTCTGGATGCAGAATTATGGGACGGTCGTGTGCAGTTCACCACCGATTATTACATCAAGAAGACCACCGATATGCTGTATGCCGCCCCAATTCCGTTGGTGGCCGGCACAGCAGCGCCCATTCAGAATGTGGCCACCGCCGAAAACCGCGGCTGGGAATTATCGCTTAACTACCGCAACCGCGACCGCGTGCTGAAGTATTCTCTGGGCGGCAATATCGCCTTTGTAAAAAGTGAAGTAACCAGTTTGGGCCGGGGCGGCGAGCCCGTGCTTTCCGGATTTGTACAATCGGCCAATGCCAATGCCGCCAAAACGGATGTGGGCCATCCGGTAGCCTCCTTCTTTGGCTACGTAACCGATGGGATTTTCCAAAATCAGGAAGAAATTGAAGCAGCCGCCTTCCAAAGTGCAGGCACCGCCCCTGGCGATATCCGCTTCAAAGATCTGGACGGCAACGGCGTCATTGACGAAAACGACCGCACCTACATCGGCAACCCTACCCCACGGTTCATCTATGGCTTTAACGCCGATCTGGAATGGAAAGGATTTGAAATGAACCTGTTCTTCCAGGGCACCCAGGGGAACGACATTTTCATGAACCTTACCCGTTATGATTTCAGCTATGTGAATCGCCCGGCATCAGCCCTGCAGCGCTGGACCGGCGAAGGCACCTCCAATGTGGAGCCACGCGTTAGCTTGAGCGACCCCAACCAGAATGCCCGTATCAGCGATCGTTTTATTCAAGATGGCTCCTATTTGCGTCTGAAAACCCTGCAAATTGGCTACAACCTGCCTAAAACCTGGCTGGAAAAAGTGCGTTGTGAAAAGCTGAAAGTGTACATGACCGCTCAAAACCTGCTCACCTTCACCCGTTATACCGGCCTGGATCCGGAAATCGGTAATGTAGGCGGCAGCCTGGAGATCGGTATAGACCGCGGATTCTACCCTCAGGCCCGAACCATTATGGGCGGGGTAAGTGTAACGTTCTAACTTCCGTGTAAAATCTGTGTGAAATCTGTGCGGAAATCCGTGTGAAATCTGTGCGAAATTCCACACGACAACAACAAATCTAAAAACATGAAAAAATCCATATTCCTGCTTCTCCTCCTTGGATTAAGCGCCTGTCAAAAGGATTTTCTGGAAAAAAGCCCCATTGTTGGCGTTACGGAGGAAAACTTCTACCGTACGGAACAAGACGCCATTGCCGGCGTAAATGCAGCGTACGCCACCCTGCAGTTCCAGCTCTCCCCAGCGGGCCATTTCCGCTGGTTTTGGGGCGATATTATGTCGGACGACGCCATTAAAGGCGGCTCGGGCGACAACGATGTGAATGCGCTGTTGCAATTGGAGACCTTCCGCGGGCCGGTGAATACCGACCTGTTGGAAGCTGAATGGGGCGCCAATTATGAGGGCATCTATCGGGCCAATGTGGTGCTGGAGAAAGTGCCCGGCATCAGCATGGATGACAAACTCAAAGCCCGCATTCTGGGTGAGGCCAAATTCATCCGCGCCTGGAATTTCTACAACCTGGTAACCATGTTTGGCGGCGTTCCGCTGGCCGACCATGTACTGGCGCCTTCAGAATACAACCTGCCACGTGCTTCTGCCGATCAGGTATGGGATCTGATTGAGCGGGACCTCACGGAGGCCAGTGAAGCACTGTGGAACCGCAGCGAGTATTCCTTTGCCGACGCCGGGCGTATCACCAAAGGCGCTGCACAGGCATTGTTGGTAAAGACTTACCTGTGGCGCAAAAAATGGACCGAGGCCCGGTATTTGGCCGGTGTTATCATTGCCTCCAACGAATACAAGTTGACGGCCAACTACGCCGACATTTTCACGCTTGCCGGAGAGAACAATGAGGAGTCTGTATTTGAAATTCAATACATGAATGCTTCCGGTGGCAACTGGGGCAAGAACAACGCCAACGAAGGCAGCTTCACCAACGTTTTCCAGCGTGCCCGCGGGCAGTTTGCCGGTTTTGGATTCAACATCCCTACGCAGGATTTTGTGGACGAGTTCTTCCGGGAAGGCTTTGAAGATCCCCGTCTGAAATCCACCGTTTTCCGCGTGGGCGAACCAATGGGCGACCGCGGTGTATTCACCCTGGCGGCCACCGGCGACATGCCACACATTTATTACCCGAAAAAATATTTCAACAGCAAAAGCGAGGATGCGCCCTTTGGAGATCCCAACCCCAACGGAGGCTCTAACGACCGCGTGATCCGCTATGCAGATGTGCTGCTCATGCATGCTGAGGCTGCCTATCAAACCGGCGACGAAACTGCTGCACGCACGTCACTCAATCAGGTGCGCGCACGTGTAGGAATTCCGGCGGTAGGCTTCACCGGCCCGGCATTGCTGGAAGCCATCTACCGCGAACGTCGCATTGAACTCGGCCTGGAAGCTCATCGCTTCTTCGATCTGGTGCGCACCGGAAGAGCCCCGCAGGTACTCGGCAGCGCAGGCTTCATCGCCGGCACTCACGAGCTGTTCCCCATTCCGCAATCCCAGATCCTGGCTACAGATGGCGCCATCAGCCAGAATCCAGGGTATTAACTTACGGCTGACGGTGGACGGCTGACGAGTTACGGCTTAAAGTTTTTTAGTGTAAATTTGTAAGCCCCACCAGAAATCTCAAGCCGAATGCCATCTGTGGAAATCTGCGGCCTATCTGCGAGATCTGCGGGAAAAAAATCTGCGTAAAATCTGTGCAGAAAATCCGTGTGAAATCTGTGCGAAAAATCCGTGTGAAATCCGTGCGAAACCCAACTCAAAGTGGTTTTGAAAATTGAATGTTTGTATTCACCTGAAATTCAAGAAGTTTCAATCACTCAAATCATCAAAGCCACTTTAATCACAGTATAAAACAAACCACATCATGCAAAAGATACTATCCATCTTCACTTTACTCGCACTATTGGCCT
>JADZFI010000371.1 GCA_020850025.1 Saprospiraceae bacterium | reverse complement strand
TCTGTCTCGGTGGCATTTTCCATTCAGGGCGGAACAGCGCCTTACTCCGTAACCTACAAGGTAAACGGCGCCAATACCACCCTCTCCGGCTACCAGCCCAATGCTCCGGTATGGCATACGCCCATCGTGACCACCGTTTTTCAACTGGTGAGCATAACGGACGCTATAGGCTGTCAGGTGATGCCGACCGGCCTTCAGGATACGGTGCAGATCAGACCCGCTCCCACGTTTTCGGGTCTGACGGCCAACCCGGCACAGGTTTGCCAGGGCGAGCAGGTGACGATAACGGCTACGGGCCTGCTGCCTGGCCAAAACACTACCTTTCAATATACCCTTCAGCCTGGAGGACCAGCGGTTCAGGCAGGTCTTTCGGGGGCAAATGGCAGCTATTCCTTTCAGGCGCCTGTGCAACCGCCGGGTTTCTATACGCTCAGCATAAACGCCATCCAGGTAAACGGATGTACTTTAGCATTTAGCAGCGGCAACAGCACCACCTTTAGGGTGCAGGCCACTCCGTCTGTCAGCGGCATTTCGGTGGCTGATGCCACGGTATGCGCCGGAACAGTCGTGGAAGTTCTGGCCTACGGACTGCCTCCGGATGTGCCTGCCACCTTTGTATATTCGGTGAATGGCGTTGCCGGAACCGCCACCGTTCAAACCGTGACCACCGGAACGGCTGTTTTCATTTCCTCGGAATTTCAGGAGGGCGCTTATACGGTACAGCTTACCCAGGTGATGGTGGCCGGATGTACGGCAAACGTTTTGTTCAGCGCCGGGTTTGCCGTCGATCCGCTCGATGAAGACTGCGGCCTGGCCATAGGTGGCAGGGTGGCTACGGAACAGGGCGCCGGCGTGGAAGAAACCAGGGTGACCTTGTCAGGAATCGGTCCGAACGGGCCTTTTGGCGAAATTGATTTCACCGATTCTACGGGCGCCTATCGTTACGTACTGTCGGTACCGCCCGGATCGGCTTATACGCTTACACCGTTCAAGAACGATAATCCGCTGAATGGTGTTACGACCTTCGACTTGGTGCAGATCTCCAAACATATACTGGGGCTGGAACGCCTCAGCAGTCCATACAAGATCATTGCGGCCGATGCCAACCGGTCGGGCTCTGTCACCACCTTTGATATTGTGGAATTCAGAAAGCTCATACTGGGCATCTATTCGGTGTTGCCCAACAATAACTCCTGGCGGTTTGTAGACAAAGCCTATGTATTCCCGGATACCCTGAACCCGTTTTCCGCTTCCATTCCCGGAACGATAATGGAGGACAGCCTGACGATGAATGCCCTCTCCGAAGATTTCGTAGGCATCAAGGTGGGCGACGTGAACGGCACGGCCATTCCCAATTTCAGCGCTGCAGCGCAGTCCCGCGATGGCATGGCGCCGCCCGAGGTAATGCTTCGGGTGTCTGCGCCGGTTGGGCATGTGCAGCCGGGCGACAGGTTGGCGGTTCGTTTCGAGCCGGGAGAAGCCCTGGAGGGTTTTCAGTTCACCCTTGAAAATGAGGGCCTGGCACTTCAGGAAGTGATAGCTGATGATAATCTGGAGCTTGCCGTTTGGGATGGGGCCATTACAGCCTCCTGGATCGGCGTGGCGCAGGAGGAAGAGGGGGGCGTTTTCACCCTGATCTTCCAGGCAAACCGGCCCGGCGACCTGTCGCGTATGCTGGCATTTTCCAATCGGGTTACGGTTACGGAGGCATACCGCCGGGGGGGGCAGGGGCAGCCTGCCGGGCTGGCCTTACAATGGGAGCAGCAGGACGGCCCTGAGGCGCAGGCTGATTGGTTGCAGAGCAGTCCTAATCCGTTTGCGGAGCATACCCGGCTTACGTACCACTTGCCGGAAGCGGGGGATGTGGTCCTGACGGTGCACGACGAGTTGGGCAGAATGGTATTCCGGCAGTCGGGCATAAGAGAGGCGGGCAGGCACACACAGGTGCTGGACCGAGCGGCCTGCCCAGTGCCGGGCGTGTATGTGTGCACGCTGGAAACGGCAGCCGGGCGCCGGCAGCTGAAGGTGGTAAAGGTCAGATAAAGAACGGCATGAAAGATTGTAGTAAGCTGTTTACGCGCCTGGCGATGACGCCACTTTGCCGGATTTTTAGGGATTATGCCGAATTTACATTTCGTAACTCCGGATTTACATTCCTGTAATTTTGTATATAGGTGTGCACGTACCTTTAAGTGTTGTTTTATGTTTAATCCTTTTATGATCATGAAAAGTAAGCCTATGCCCCTGCTTGAGACAGTGAACAGATAGATTATTTTCCCGTATCCAATAATTGCCCCGAGCGAGCTAAGCCACTTTTCCCAAGTCCTTTCTTCATTGCAACATGCCGATGGTTTCAGATGACGTAACATCTGGAACAGCCCTTTTTATGTGCTTTTTAAAACTGGTCAGTTTGACTATTACAACCATAAACTCTCACTTATGACAACTTCTACCCCACTATCAGGCGTTCAAAAGATGGCTCTTGGGCGAATAAAAAGCCTTCAAAGATCCATAGGGATTGGACTTTTTTTATTATTTGGTTGGAGCGGTTCGCTTTGGGCAGGGATTATTAACGTGCCGGGGAATCAGCCTACGATTGCGGCCGCGATATCTGTTGCAGTAGCGGGTGATGTTATAATGGTAGCGCCCGGGACGTATGTAATAACATCGCAAATCAACCTGAATAAGGACGTAACAATTGATGGTGGAGATAAAACTACCACCAAGATTCAAGGTAACTTTAGCGTTGGCACCTACTTTGTGCTCATTTCAGGAGCAGGTGCAAATGCAACCATACAAAATATAACCTTTGAAAAAACAGATAAAACAGGTGAACAGAACCTTATTGGCTTGCAGGCCAACGGTGTGACATTTGATAACTGTGTTTTCCAGGGGCAATATATACTGGATGACCCTGATGTGTCAAGAGCGTTTGAAGTAGCGGGAAGCACGACTGGATTTTTAATTAATGACTGTACCATTAAAAACCTTCGTCAGCCGGGATACCTGAATCCAAACTGTGCAGGGCAAATCACCAACTGCTATGTGGATCAAACCAGGGGCTGGGTTCTTGATGGAGGCACTGGATCGAATGTACAGTTCAACGGAAATACATGGGGAAATAATGCCTTTGATATTGCTATTTTAAATGGCACTTCTCTTGGAGCACCTTACGACCCGTTGGAAGATCTTGTGGCAAATAATGGTGGCGCCAGCATCTCCGACCAGCGGAGCTACAAAGCATATAATATCACCAAGGATTTGTCTTATAATGCTGCAACAGCCATCCAGGATGCGATCAATGCGGCTGACCCAGCGGATGAAATTCAAATCCGGATGGGTACTCACAATGAAACGATAACAGTATCCGAAGAGGTTACTCTTATTGGTTCAGGTAATGGAAGTGATCCAAGTTCCAACACAGTAATAAAAGCTGCTACCGCTTGTACAGGGACTGCATTTACTATTTCAGCGAACAATGTGACGCTGAAGAATATGCATATAAAAGATTATGCAACAGGAGTTCAGTTAAGTGCAGTAAACAATGCCGCTCTTGAAGATTTGGCTATTGAAGATCACTGTACTTATGGGATTAATTTTGCCGGTAGTCTTGCAGAAGAAATTGACATCAAGAACACAAGTATTAACCGTACCGGCGCCCCTGGTACCAGCGTAGGTCTTCGTGCCGGGACTGCAAGCGGCGTTGATGGACTTTTGGTAGATGGCTGTATAATCACAAATAACTATCAGGGTATTTCTGTTTTTCAGGCAACCACTCCTGTCGCCTTCACAGATATCACTATTCAGAACAGTACCATCAGCAATAATGCCATTAAAGGCATGTACTTTGAGAAATTGGATAATGCCTTGCTGAAAGGGCTTACTATGGATAACAATGGTACAGATGTCACATACGGGTTCAATAACGGAATCGACATCAATTTGAAATATGATGATTATTCCAATATCACTATTGAAAATTGTGATATCACTAATTCTGGGGTAACCGGAACTGCTGCGGATCCGGAAAATCCTGCAGCAGTAGCCATCAAGGCTCGCGATGATGCTCCCAGCTATAATTTAAATCCGGCAACCCTGACCGATGTCGTAATCAAAAACAGCCGCATTTCTGGTCCTCAGAACGGCATCAGGTTTGGTGAATTTGGAAAGATCAATGCTACTCCGTCAAATATAACTCTGACTAATAATAATCTGGGTCATGGTTTTGCTCACAAGGAACTCATCAGCCGGATTAATAATGATATTACCCTGAATTGTAACTGGCATGGGTCAACAGACGTGCCCACTATTACAGGAAGGTTTGTAACGGCCGGTAGTGGCGGCATCGACCTGAATCAGTTTCTGGATACAAATACTGACGGGAATCCTGCAGTGGGTTTTCAGCCTTCCGGTGTTTGCATATGTCCCTCCGGGCTATTGGTGACAAACGACAACACAAATGTTACCTATTGTACTATTCAGGAGGCGGTAGATGCTGCCACCGCGGGGGATAAGCTTATTGCTTCCCCCGGGACTTTTACCGAAAACGTCACCATCAACAAAGCCTTAATTCTTGAAGGCTCAAATGCAGGAATTTCCTGTGGTGACCCGATGCGAGGTGCAGAATCTGTAATTTCTCCCGCCAGTGGCGTTCCATTTACGGTAACGGCCAGTGGCGTTACCATCAATGGTTTTGAAATTACAGGTGCTGCAAGTGCTAATGCTATTGTTTGTGGCAACACCAGCGATCTGAATATTCAGTACAATAATATCCACGATATTGGTACCACGGTAAATGGCAGTCATGTGCACGCCATTAATTATACTGTTGCCAACTCACCTGCTGCCACGGAAGACGTGTTGATTGCCGATAACTGTTTCGACAACATAGGCAACTTCAGCAATCACCAGCGCAGTACCAGCGCCATCGGTATCCTGCAATCAACCTCTACCGGTACGCTTACAGGTCTGACCATAGAGCGCAATACTATTACAAATGTAAAGGCCAAAAACGTGGCTTGGACGCTTGGCGGAAGGATTGCGAATGGTATCACCATAAACGTAGGTGGAAATGCGAACTTTCTCCTGAATGGAAAAGTCGTCAACGCGATGATTCGAAATAATGAAATTACCAATCTGGAGGGCTTCATTGCCACCGGCATAGGACTGGAAGGTAATACAGAAAACGGGGTCGTGGAAAACAACCTGGTTTTGAATCTCACAGGTTATAAAAATGATACCCGTGCAAATGGGGGCTTTGATTTAAGCGGTCTAAAATTTGAAAACAACCGTTACGTCAATACCTGTACGGTGGAGA